>NZ_JBELQE010000059.1:0-28565 GCF_040270385.1 Methylorubrum podarium
GGACTCGGGGAGGGCGGCTGGATCGGCCTCGACCCGACCAATGCCTGCGTGGTGCGCGACGACCACATCGTCGTGGCGCGCGCCCGCGACTACGCCGACGTCGCCCCCATCGACGGGATCGTCGCCTCGGCCGGGGCGCAGCGGCTCAGCGTCGAGGTCGACGTCATCCCCGAGGACGAGGCGGCCTGACACCATGTCCGTTTGATCACTTCGGTTTCCCCTGCGTCATTGCGAGGCGGAGCCGTGGCAATCCAGGGCGCGACCCCTCCGGAGATCGCGCGCGCTGGATCGCTTCGGCTCCGCCTCGCGATGACGGGATCGGGCAAGGCCCCAAGCGATCAGCCGGAAACCGTATGACACCCGCGCCGTCGGCCGTCGGCCTTATCGGCGCACTTGCGCGTCCCATCCCGCCATCGCCAGCCGCGCCACCGCCTCCAGCTCGGCCCGGCTCGCGCCGTCGCGGGCCTGGAGCGACAGGCCGCCCTGCACCGTCATCACGAAGCGGGCGAGCGCGGGGAGATCGAGCGCGGGGCTCAGTTCGCCCTCGGCCACCGCGCGGCCGAGACGCACGGTGACCGCCTCGAGGCCGCGGGCGCGCGCCGCCCGCACGCACGCACCGAGTTCCGCCTGCCCCTCGCCGCCGACGGCCGAGAGCGTCACCATGCAGCCGCGCGGTTCGCCGGTTGCACCCGCCTCCGTCAGGGCGGCGGCCGAACTCATCAACAGGGCCTCGACCGCCGCGCGGGCGGTCGGAGCTGCGGCGAACCGGCCCCAGACGCGCGCCTCGTACCGCTCGCCGTAGTGGCGCAAGGCCTCGGCGTAGAGCGCCTCCTTCGAGCCGAAGGCCGCGTAGAGGCTCGGCGAGCCGATCCCCATCGCCGCGGTCAGCTCGGAGATCGAGGTGGCGGCAAATCCCTTGCGCCAGAACAGGTGCATCGCCTCGGTCAGGGCCGCCTCCCGGTCGAAGGCCCGCGGCCGGCCGCGGCCGCGCGGTGCCGCGTCATCGTTGGAGGGCGCTGGTTCAGAATTTTGCATCGATCGTTCTATAATTCGCTTGACCCGAGCGGGCAACGCTCGTAGCCATTTCTGTGTCGTTCGATACAGAAAGATCAGTCGATGAGTGAACTGGCAGGCAAGTGCGCCCTCGTCACCGGCGCCTCCCGCGGCATCGGAGCCGCCATCGCCCTGGCGCTGGCGGAGCGCGGGGCGGATGTGGCGATCACCTACGAGCGGTCGGCCGACCGGGCCGCCGAGGTGGTCCGCGCCATCGAGGCGCGGGGCCGGCGCGGCCTCGCCATCCAGGCCGACAGCGCCGACGCGGCGGCGGTGAAGCGCTCGGTCGATGCGGTCGCCGCGGAGCTCGGCGGCCTCGACATCCTCGTGAACAATGCCGGCATCGCCCGCGGCGGGTCGGTGGCGGAGATGCCGCTCGCCGACATCGACGCGCTTCTCGCCGTGAACGTGCGCTCGGTGGTGCTGGCCTCGCAGGCGGCGATCCCGCATCTCGGGGAGGGCGGACGGATCATCTCGATCGGCTCGTGCCTCGGCGAGCGCGTGCCGTTTCCCGGCGTCACGGTCTACTCGATGACGAAGTCCGCCCTGCTCTCGTTCACCCGGGGGCTGGCGCGCGAAGTCGGCCCCCAGGGCATCACCGTCAACCTCGTGCAGCCCGGATCGACCGACACCGACATGAACCCGGCCGACGGGGCGCAGTCGGACCTCCAGCGCTCCATGACCGCGCTCGGGCACTACGGCAAACCGGAGGACATCGCCGCGGCGGTCGCCTTCCTGGCGAGCCCCGCCGCGCGGCAGATCACCGGCACCACCCTCACGGTGGATGGCGGCGCGAACGCCTGACCGGCGGAGGCGGCCCGGAAACGATCCGGGCCGCCGCTCTCATCCGGACACGCCGGCCCGGTAGAGCCGCCCGCGCTCGGTCCAGGCGACGGTGAGCAGGGCCAGCCCGCCGAGCGCGGCGTAGCCGTAGGCCACCGGCATCACCGTGCCGTCGAAGGCGTGACCGATCACGAAGCCGCAGAAGGCGCCGAGGATCGTGGTGTAGAAGCCGAGGAACGACGAGGCGGTGCCGGCGATGGCGCCCAGCGGCTGGAGCGCCAGGGCGTTGAAGTTCGGCAGGGCGAAGCTGATCAGGAACTGGTTCAGCGCCAGGACCGACAGGAACAGCACCAGCGGCGGGTGCCCCTGGTAGTGCAGGCCGATGCCGACCTGCAGCAGGCCGACCGCGGTGAAGGCGGTGACGCCGGCATGCGACAGGGTCCGCATCCCGAGCCGGCGCACGACGCGGGAATTGATCAGCGTCGCCGCGCCCATGGCGCCGGCCACCACGCCGAAGGCGACGGGGAACAGGCCGCCGAGATGGTAGAGCCCGGTGTCGAACACCTGCTGGGCCGAGCCGACATAGCCCATGATGCAGCCCGTCAGCAGGCCGAGCGCCGTGGCGTAGCCGATCGCGGCGCGGGTGCGCAGCACGGTGAGCAGCGCCGCCGCCGTCGCCGTGAGCGAGAGCGGGCGGCGGTATTCGGGGTGCAGCGTCTCGGGCATGCGCAGGGCGAACCACAGCGTGAGCACGCCGCCGAGCGCCAGCATCGACACGAACACCCAGATCCACGAGCCGAGCAGCAGCATGGTGGCGCCGATCGCCGGGCCGAGCATCGGCACAATCAGGAACACCATCATGATGAGCGACATCACGCTCGCCATCTCGCGGCCCGAGAAGCGGTCGCGCACGATCGCCGTCGAGAGCACCCGGCCGCCGGCCGCGCCCATGCCCTGGATGACGCGGGAGGCGAGCAGCCACTCGTAGCTCGGCGCCAGCATCGAGAGGATGCAGCCCGCGGTGTAGATCCCGAGGCTGATCAGCAGGGTCGGCCGCCGCCCGATCGCGTCCGAGACCGGCCCGTAGACGATCTGCGCCACCCCGAAACCGATCATGTAGACATAGACGAGGAGCTGCAGGCTGTTGGGGTCGGCGACCGAGAACCGTTCCTGGATCAGCGGGAAGGCCGGCAGCAGGTTGTCGATCGACATGGCGGTGACCGCCATCATCAGCGCGACGATGCCGACGAACTCGGCGAATCCCGGCCCGACCCAGGGTGTTGCGCCCGGCGCGGCCTCGGAGGCGGGGCTGCCGGGGGTGGGCCGAGGGGAGGGTGTCACGGTCGGGGATGCTTTCAGGGTCAGTACCGGCCGAAGACGGGCGGCAATCCGGTGTCGTCAACGTCCAAGAACGGAGCGCTTTCCCTCTCCCCTCCGCGGGAGAGGGTGGCCCCCGAAGGGGGTCGGGTGAGGGGAACGCCGCTTTCGGAAAGACCTGTGCCGGCCCCTCTCCCGCTTGCTCCGCAGAGGGGGGAGGGCTTTTTTTAGACGGCCGCGCCTATTTCTGCGGCTCGTCACCCATCGCCGCGCTGAGCCGCGCGTAGTTCTTCGTCACCAGGGCGATGTTGGACGGCGAGGGCTTGGCCGGCTCGCCCGCGGCGAGCGCCTCCTTGATCTCCTTGACCGCCTCGGCCTTCTCCTTGGCGGGCATCGTCTTGTCGGCCTGCAAAGCCGCGAGCTGCTTCTTCAGGAGCGGCGCGGCGCCGACATAGCTCTTCGTCTCGGGATCGATCCCGCCGAGCACCGCGTCGACGGTGTCGCTGGCATCCTGAAACTCTTCGAGGCTCGCGAAGCCGTTCCGCTTCACGATCGCCTCGGCCTGGGCCTGCGCCCCCGCCTCGGCCTTCGGGTCCGGCTTGTCGGGCGCGCCGCCGGACAGCTTGGCGAGTTCGGGCTGCGCGACGAGGAGGCCGTCGATCTGCGCCTGCGTCAGCGCGATCTCCCTGCCCGGCTCCGGCGCCGCGGTGGGCGCGCGATCCGGCGCGGCGGGGGGCTTCGCCTGGGCGAGCGCGGCCCCGGAACCGAGCACGGCTCCGGCGAGGAGGGCGGACAGGGAAACAGCGTGCAGGGCGCGCGAAAGAATCGTCATGATCGTCTGCCTCTGATGTCTCGTCGGCTGCACCGGGCCGTGGTCCGCGCGCGTGGCGCGGGTCCCGCCCGGGGCGACGCGCTTCTCGCAACGGGTCGCGGCGAAACCGTGATCGCGGCCCTGGTCCCCATGCGGGGGCCGCGGAGCGCCACGCCCCGGCCGCAAAGCCCGCTTCTGCTCCGCCGGCCGACCGCGAGGAGACCGCAGCCCCGTGAGCCAGATCTCCGTGAGACAGGGATGCCGGCGGCTCGCCGCGGGCCCGCACCGCGCGCTGCCGGTTCTCGCCGCCTTGCTCGCCGGCCTCGCGGGCTGGATCGCGGCCCCGGCGCGCGCCGAGGCGGATTTCGCCGAGCGGGCCGACGCCCTCGTCGCCCCCTACATCGAGGCGGGCCTGTTCTCCGGCGTCATCCTCGTGGCGAAGGACGGGCAGCCGGTCTTCCGCCGCGCCTACGGCCTCGCCGACCGCGAGTGGGAGATCGCGAACACGCCGCAGACCCATTTCCGCATCGGCTCGCTCACCAAGGCCTTCACCGCGGCCGCCCTGCTGAAACTCTCGGAAGCCGGCCGGCTCGGCCTCGACGATTCGATCCGCCGCTGGGTCCCCTCCGTGCCGGAGGCCTGGGCAGGGGTGAGCCTGCGCCACCTGCTGCAGCACCGCTCGGGCATCATCAACTTCACCGCGCTGCCGAACTACTACGACCAGATCGCGCGGGTCGATCACACGCCGGCGCAGATCGTGGCGCTCGTCGCGAACGACCCGCTGCTGTTCCCGCCGGGCGAGCGCTTCGAGTACAGCAACACCAACTACGTGCTGCTCGGCATGGTGATCGAGGCCGCCTCGGGCCAGTCCTACGAGGCGTACCTGCGCGAAGCGATCCTCGCGCCGCTGGGTCTGAAGGAAACCGGCTACGACGACCTCACCATGATCCTGCCGCGACGGGCGGCGGGCTACCGCCGCGGCCGGGCGCAGTGGCGCAACGCCGTGCCGATGGCGGCGAGCTCGGCCTACGCCGCGGGCGCGCTCTACTCCACGGTCGACGACCTGCTCGCCTGGGACGAGGCGCTCGCCGGCCCGCGCCTGCTCTCGGAGGCGTCGCGCGCGGCGATGTTCACCGACAACGGCACCGGCTACGGCCTCGGCTGGTTCGTCTCCCGCGCCTTCGGCAAGCCGGGCGACAGGACGAGCGGCCACCGCGTCGTCGGCCATGCCGGCTCGATTCCCGGCTTCCTCTCGATCAACGACATCTATCCGGACGACCGGCTGACCGTGATCGTGCTCTCGAACACCGAGACCGCCCCGGCCCAGAAGATCGCCCGCGACCTCGCCGCGCTCCATCTCGGCCATTACGAGGCGCCCGAGGCCATCGTGCTGGAGGACGTGATCCTCGACCGCTATCCCGGCACCTACCGCCTCGGCCCCCGCGCCTTCCTCACCGTCGCCCGGGAGGGAAGGGGCCTGAGCGCGCGGATGGACGGACCCGGCCTGCGCGAGCCCGCCTTTCCGTTCGTGCCGGAGAGCGACCGGACCTTCGTCAGCCCGGTCGCCGACATGCGCCTCACCTTCGAGACCGAGCCCGACGGCACGCCCACCGGGGTGATCCTGCACCGCGACCGCCGCGACCGGACCGGGCCGCGGGTGACCGAGGCGGAGGCGCGGGCGAGCCTCGC
This sequence comes from Methylorubrum podarium, assembly GCF_040270385.1. Taxonomy (NCBI): domain Bacteria; kingdom Pseudomonadati; phylum Pseudomonadota; class Alphaproteobacteria; order Hyphomicrobiales; family Methylobacteriaceae; genus Methylorubrum; species Methylorubrum podarium. Next base: position 5,654 of record NZ_JBELQE010000059.1, read on the forward strand.
CGAGCCGCCGCGCCCGCACCGCGAGATCGCCATCGACCGTTCCGCCCTGGCGGCGCTCGCCGGCCGCTACGCCCTGGCGCCGGGCTTCGAGATCGCGGTGACCGTCGAGGACGGGCGGATCTTCGCGCAGGGCACGCGGCAGCCGCGCAACGAGCTGTTTCCGGAGGGCGAGCGCGCCTTCTTCCTGCGCGCGGTCGACGCGCGGATCACCTTCACCGCCGACGAGGCGGGCCGCGTCACCGGCCTGATCCTGCACCAGAACGGCCTCGACACCGACGCGCCCCGTTTGCCCGACGACGGCGCCCCGGCGTCACGCCTTGGACCAAGGGCGGGGTCGCCACCGGACCCGAAAGGGTCTAACTGATTCAGCCGCGGCGGCATGATCGGCGGCCGCCGAAAACAGTTGCGAAAACAATCAAGTCGGCGGCCGCCAGAAGCCGCGTTGGCCAAAAGTCCACCTTGATCAGACGGGGCGGCTGCTCTTGTCTCCCGCGGCAAAGCGGCAAGACCGGCGGCAAAGCGGTCGACGAACGAGCGCAATGGAGGAAACGCGATGAACAAGCCCGAATTCCTGGCGGACGCCAAGACGAAGTCCCCCTTCTCGGCGCGCTACGACAACTTCATCGGCGGCCAGTGGGTCGCGCCCGTCGGCGGCCGCTACTTCGAGAACACCTCCCCCATCACCGGCAAGGTGATCTGCGAGGTCGCCCGCTCCGACGCGCAGGACATCGACAAGGCGCTCGACGCCGCGCACGCCGCCAAGGACGCCTGGGGCCGCACCGCTCCGGCCGAGCGCGCGCGCATCCTCAACAAGATCGCCGACCGGATGGAGGAGAACCTCGACCTGATCGCGCTCGCCGAGACCTGGGACAACGGCAAGCCGATCCGCGAGACCACCGCCGCCGACATCCCGCTCGCCATCGACCATTGGCGCTACTTCGCCAGCTGCGTGCGGGCGCAGGAAGGCGCGATCTCCGAGATCGACCACGACACGGTGGCCTACCACTTCCACGAGCCGCTCGGCGTCGTCGGCCAGATCATTCCGTGGAATTTCCCGATTCTGATGGCGGTGTGGAAGCTGGCGCCGGCGCTCGCCGCCGGCAACTGCGTCGTGCTCAAGCCCGCCGAGCAGACCCCGGCCTCGATCCTCGTGGTGCTGGAACTCATCGGCGACCTGCTGCCGCCGGGCGTGGTCAACGTTGTCAACGGCTTCGGCCTCGAGGCCGGCAAGCCGCTGGCCTCTTCGCCGCGCATCGCCAAGATCGCCTTCACGGGTGAGACGACCACCGGCCGCCTCATCATGCAGTACGCCTCGCAGAACCTGATCCCGGTCACGCTGGAGCTCGGGGGCAAGTCGCCGAACATCTTCTTCGGGGACGTCGCCAACGAGGACGACGACTTCTTCGACAAGGCCCTCGAAGGCTTCACCATGTTCGCCCTCAACCAGGGCGAGGTCTGCACCTGCCCGAGCCGCGCGCTGGTGCACGAGTCGATCTACGACCGCTTCATCGAGCGCGCGATCAAGCGCGTCGAGGCGATCACGCAGGGCTCGCCGCTGGACCCGGCGACCATGATCGGCGCCCAGGCCTCCTCCGAGCAGCTGGAAAAAATCCTGAGCTACGTCGATATCGGCCGCCAGGAGGGTGCCGAGTGTCTGACGGGCGGCGCCCGCGGCACCCGCGAGGGCGACCTCGCCGACGGCTTCTACATGCAGCCGACGGTGTTCAAGGGCCACAACAAGATGCGGATCTTCCAGGAGGAGATTTTTGGGCCCGTCCTCTCGGTCACGACCTTCAAGGACGACGAGGAGGCGCTCTCCATCGCCAACGACACGCTCTACGGCCTCGGCGCCGGCGTGTGGACCCGCGACGGCACCCGCGCCTACCGCTTCGGCCGCGCCATCCAGGCCGGCCGCGTCTGGACGAACTGCTACCACGCCTACCCGGCCCACGCGGCCTTCGGCGGCTACAAGCAGTCCGGCATCGGCCGCGAGACCCACAAGATGATGCTCGACCATTACCAGCAGACCAAGAACATGCTGGTCAGCTACTCCTCGAAGAAGCTCGGCTTCTTCTAGGAGCCTCCGATCGTTCGAGACACAGGTCAGCCCCGGCCGCGAGGCCGGGGTTTTTTTTCATGTTTGATACCGTTTCCGATTGATTCCTTCGGTGTTGCTTCCCGTCAATCCGGGGCGCCGAAGGCGAACCCGGGATGACGGGTGTGGCGGCTGAACCGAACTGATCAACCGGAAACCGTATGACGCCACCGGCGCCAGTCGAAAGCAGCTTGGCACGGTTTCCGGTTGATCGCTTCGGTCAGAGCAGGGCTTGTCCCCTCCCCCTTGCGGGGAGGGGTTCGGGGTGGGGGTGATGCAGGAGGCACCGCGGCGCTCGATCCGGCACCACCCCCACCTCCCTCCTCCTCCCTCCTCCCCACAAGGGGGAGGAGAGGGGGCGATCCGGGGCGCGCCTCGCAACGACGCCGGCGGCCGCCCGGCCTCGTCAGAAGTCGAGGGAGGCGGACAGGATGAAGGTCCGGGGCGAGGCGACCGTCACGAAAGTGCCCGTCGTGAGCCAGTACCGGTTGTCGGCCACGTTCTCGACGTTGAACCGAAGGGTGACCGGACGATCGTAGACGATCGTCGCGTAGCGAAGTCCGAGATCGACCCGCGCCCAGTCGGGGAACTGCAGCGTGTTGGCGTTGGTCAGGTAGGAGCCCGACGTGTAGATCACCCGCCCGTTCAGGGTGAGCCCGGGAACCCAGGGCGTGTCCCATTCGAGCCCGGCCGAGACCGTCAGATCGGGCACGCCGGCGGCGTCGTTCCCGCGTTCAAGCGGATTGGCCGGTTTGGTCAGTTCGGGACGGAGGAAGGTCGCACTCGCGAAACCGCGCACGCTCGGCACGATCGCGCCGTAGGCGGACAATTCGAGGCCCTGGTTGCGCTGCTCGCCGTCGTAGGCCAGGGCGTTGGCGGCGGTGCGGACCTGGTTCGGCCGGCTGATCTGGAACAGCGCCGCCGTCGTCGTGATGGTGCCCCAGTCGATCTTGATGCCGACTTCCTGCTGATCGGACTTGTAGGGGCTGAGGATCTCGCCCGTATTGCTGTAGCCGGCCCCGACGATCGTCCCCGAGGTCAGACCCTCGGCGTAGTTCGCGTAGAGCGCGACGTTCTGCCAGGGCTTGATCACGATGCCGGCGAGGGGCGAGGTCGCATCGGCGTCGTACTCGGTCGTCCGCAGGCCGGTCGTGGTGCTGTAGCCCTGCTGATGCACCATCTGGTAGCGGACGCCCGCCGTCAGCAGGACGGTGTCGTCGGCGATCGACATCGTGTCGACGACGGCGACGCTCGTCAGCGACGTGTCCGAGGCTCGGCGGGGATCGATCCGCGCGCCGGTCACGACCGGAAGCGGCGAGGGGCGGTAGATGTTCGACGGCACCGACTGCGCCGCCGAGTTCGCGACATAGGCGTTTCCGTCCTCGCGCGTGAAGCCGGTGAAGACGAAGTTGAGCGAGTGGTTGATGAAGCCGGTGTCGAAGCGGGCCTTCAGGCCGGCATTGCCGCTGACGGAGCTGCTGTAGGAATCGTAGTAGGCGTTGATGAGCCGGAAATTGCCGAGCGCGTCCGCTCCGCTCGTGAAGCCGGCGACGCGGGAATCCGGGAAGGTCTGCTCGTTCGAGCCGGCGCGATAGCCGATGCCGCCATAGGCCGTCAGCCAGTCGGTCAGATCGTACTCGATGAAGGAGGCGATCGTGTTGTCCCGCTGCTTGAGCAGCGTTCCCGGATACCAGTTGCCGCGGGCGTCCGGCGGCCGGGGAATGAACGGGATCGTCGACTGCAGGGTCATCTGCGGACGGAAATTCTTGGTGTCGTCGTTCTGCGTGATGACGTCGAGGGCCCAGCGCAGACGCTCGCCCTGATAGTCGAGGGCGAGCGCCCCCAGTCCGGTCTGCCAGTTGCCGTCGTTGATCGACGCCTCTCCGGTCCGGCCCAGGCCGTTGAACCGGATGCCCCATTCCTTGTTCTCGCCGCCCCGCATGCTGGCATCGACATGCGCACCGAAATTGCCGGCGCTGATGAATTGCGGCGTGACCCGGACGAACGGCACATCGAGTGCGCGCTTGGTCACGATGTTGATGCTGCCGCCGACGCTGCCGCCCGGCGGGATGCCGTACATGAACGCGCCCGGCCCCTTCAGCAATTCGATGCGCTCGATGTACTGCGCGGCGACGCGGTTGGAGGAGATCAGCCCGTAGAGACCGTTCAGGCCGACGTCCTGAGCCGGAACCTGGAAGCCCCGGATCTGGAATGTGTCGTCGAAGCCGTTGCTGCCCGTGGTCAGCCGCACCGACGCGTCGTTGACGAGCGTGTCCGCGACGGTGCGCGCCTGCTGATCCTGGATCACCTGCTGCGTGAAGTTGACCGTGCTGAACGGCGTGTTCAACGCGTCCCGGGTTCCGAGCACGCCCAGCGAGCCGCCGCGGGCGAACTGACCGCCGGCATAGGGGGCGGGCAGGTCCTTCAGGAGGCCGACGCCCTGACCGACCCGTCCGACATTGCCGACCTGACCGTGGACCGCGAGTTCGTCGAGCTGCACCGCATCCTGCGCCCAGGCTCTCGTCACCGACCACGGTCCGGCCATGCCGAGCGAGGCCGCGCAGATCAGAGCGCAGATTGAGGTTGTAGCAAGTTGATATCCAGGATTGAACACCGCTGCGTCCTTAGTCCGATGACCAGCGGAGTGCGCTCACGCAGGGCCATAGAGGTGCTTCAAGTCGTCATGCGACTTCAACTGCACTAATATTTTGAGCGAGTAGGCGATCACAGCGATGTGAGCAAGCGGACTGTGGTCATTGCTCTGTGGATGTGTTCCCACAGCAACTAAAACGAATTGTTCTAACTAAGATGTTGCCGCCGGCCTCGGGCCGCAGCGGCTGGGCGAGAGAGGCTTCTCGGACCAGCGGTGCCGGTCGGGCGTGGCGGCGGCACGCTGCTGCGCGCGCAGCCGCAGCGCGGGGCCATCGCGTATCCGGACAAGCCTCCGCCGCCGGCCCTTTCTGAGGCGTGCCCGGGAAGGACCGAGGGGATCAAAAACGGTGGTCTCGATGGGGTGTCGCGGATCGACCGGTCGCCTCCCGGCCGCACCGCCATCGATGTCCTCCCCCGTCATTCCGGGGCCGCGCAGCGGAACCCGGAACCCACGACTAGGCACGCCTGCCTGTCGGGACCTTAGGCATCTCGGGTGGATTCCGGGTTCTCGCCTGCGGCGAGCCCCGGAATGACGGCGGTGGCGACGACGTCCGCGGCGAGCGCTCGCTCACACGCGTTCGCAGCCTCGACAGCGGCGGACCGCGATCAACGAATTCGTGAACTTCTTGAATTGCGAGGCGAAGCCGTGGCCATCGACGGCGCGACATCTCCTGACGGGTCGCGCCCTGGATCGCTTCGGCTCCGCCTCGCGATGACGGAGAGGGGCAAAGCCCCAGCAAATTAATCCGAAATCGTATCACTCCCCGGACGAAGGCGCGATCCGGCCAAGCTCCGCCATCGCCGCGTCCGGCAGCGTCAGGTCGGCGGCGGCCAGGTTCTCCCGGAGATGCGCGACCGACGACGTGCCGGGAATCAGCAGGATGTTGGGCGCGCGGCGCAGGAGCCAGGCGAGCGCGACCTGCATCGGCGTCGCGCCGAGCCGCTCGGCCACCCCGGACAACGTCGTCGATTGCAGCGGGCTGAAGCCCCCGAGCGGGAAGAACGGAACGTAGGCGATCCCGGCCGCCGCGAGGTCGTCGACGAGCGCGTCGTCCGCCCGGTGCGCGAGGTTGTACGCGTTCTGGACGCAGACGATCTCCGCGATCCTCCGCCCCTCGGCGACCTGCCGGGCCGTCACGTTGCTGAGCCCGATCCGGCGCACCAGACCCTGGCGCTGAAGATCCGCCAGCACGGCGAGAGGGGCCTCGATGGAGCCCTCGGCCGGTCCCGACACGTCGAACATGATGCGCAGGTTGACGACATCGAGCGCGTCCACGCCGAGATTGCGCAGGTTGTCGTGGACCGCGCGGGTGAGATCCTCCGCCGAGAAGGCCGGATTCCACGACGCGTCCGCTCCCCGCTTCGCACCGATCTTGGTGACGATGACGAGATCGTCCGGATAGGGATGAAGCGACTCACGGATGATCTGGTTGGTCACGTGCGGGCCGTAGAAGTCGCTCGTATCGATGTGGTTCACGCCGCGGGCGACCGCCTCGCGCAGGACGGCGACGGCGCCGTCCCGGTCCTTCGGCGGGCCGAACACGTGCGGGCCGGCGAGCTGCATCGCGCCGTAGCCCAGACGCCTCACCGGGCGATCGCCCAGGGCATAGGTGCCGGCTTTGCCGAGATCGTTGGCGAGACCATTGTCGCGATCGGTCATGGGTGTCTCCTGTATGACGCCCTCGGATCTAGACGCTGCCGCGCTGCGCGATAATACGGTTCAATCAGCACGGGCTGTACGAAGGAGCGAACAGTGTCGGCGGATCTCGGGGACCTCGCCGCCTTCGTCGCCGTCGCGGAGGCGGGCGGCTTTCGCGACGGCGCGCGGGCCGGCGGCATGAGTGCGTCCGGGCTGAGCGAGGCGGTCCGCAGGCTGGAACGACGCTTGGGCGTCCGCCTGCTGAACCGCACGACGCGCAGCGTCGCCCCGACCGAGGCGGGGGCGCGTCTCCTGGAACGTCTGACGCCGGCCCTCGGCGAGGTCGAGGCGGCACTCGACGTCGTCAACGGGTTCCGCGACCGGCCGGCGGGCACGCTCCGGCTCAACGTGCCGGTCAGCGCGGCCCGGCTGGTCCTGCCCAAGATCGTGCCGCCGTTCCTGGCCGCCTATCCGGACATCCGCCTCGACGTGGTCGCCGAGGAGAGCTTCGTCGATGTCCTGGCCGCGGGCTGCGATGCCGGCATCCGCTACGACGAGCGGCTCGAACAGGACATGATCGCCGTCCCGATCGGCCCGCGGGAGCAGCGCTTCGCCACGGTCGCCGCGCCGGCCTATCTCGACCGGCACGGCCGTCCGGAGCATCCGCGCGCGCTCCTCACCCATGCCTGCATCGGCGGCCGGTTCGCGAGCGGCCGGAAGACGGAATGGGAGTTCGAGCGGGACGGGGAGCTCGTGCGCGTCGATCCGAGCGGGCCGCTCACCGTGCGCGTCGGCGGTGCCACCGACCTCGCGGTCGAGGCGGCGATCGCCGGGGTCGGCATCCTCACCCTGTTCGAGGACTGGCTGCGGCCGCACCTCGACAGCGGCGCCCTGGAGCCGGTTCTGGAGCCGTGGTGGCCGCGGTTCTCCGGCCCGTTCCTGTACTATCCCGGCCGCCGCTACCTTCCGGCACCGCTCCGCGCCTTCGTCGATTTCATCGGCCGGTCGCGGCGCGCGTCCTGACGTCGCGGACGGGGCGAGGGCAGGCGGGCGCGATCAGCCCCGGGGCCGGATCGCGGTCGCCCGGCCGCCCTCCACAAGCAGCTCGGCCGGCATCGGGTGGCTCAGGAAGCCCGTCGGGCTCGCCGTCAGTCCGTAGGCGCCGGATTGCAGCACGGCCACGAGATCGCCCTCGGCCAGCGGCGGCAGGGGGGCGGCCCGCGCCAGCATGTCGAGGGGCGTGCAGAGCGGGCCGACCACGGCGGTGGCCGCGGGCTCGGCGCCACCGCCGTCGACGACCGCCGCCAGCGGAAAGTCGCGCTTGACGATCTGTCCGAGATTGCCGCTCGCGGCGAGGTGGTGATGCATGCCGCCATCGGTGATGACGAAGCGGCTGCCGCGGGATGCCTTCACCGCCAGCACCCGCGCCACGTAGATCCCCGCCGGCCCGGTGAGGTAGCGGCCGGGCTCCAGCACCACGCGGGCGCCGGCCAGCAAGGGATCGGCCCGCAGCGTCGCGGTCAGCTCGGGCAGCCCGGCGCGGAGCGCGCCGAGATCGAGGGCGGCGTCGCCGGAGAAGTACGGGATGCCGAGGCCGCCGCCGAGGTCGATCGTCTCCAGCGGCCGCCCGATCCGTCGCGCGATCCGCGCCGCGAGGCCGAGGCCGTAGGCCCACTGGCCGAGTAGCGTCTCCGCCTTCAGCCCCTGCGTGCCCGCGAACAGGTGCAGCCCGACGAGGCGCAGCGCGGCCTGCGCCTCCACCGCATCGATGGCCGCATCCATCGCCTCCTCGTCGAAGCCGAAGGGCGAGGGCTTGCCGCCCATCCGCATCGCCCCGCCCTGGGCGGCGGCGCCGGGATTGATCCGCAGGGCCACCCGCACCATCACGCCGTGGCGCTCGCCCGCCGCCGCGACGCGAAACATCTCCTCGCGGTTCTCGAGATGGATCTCGCCGATGCCGCCCGCGACCACCCGGTCGAGGTCGGCCGCGCCCTTGCCCGGACCCGCGAACAGGATTCTTTCGGGGGGGACACCGGCCTCGATGGCGGCGTCGAACTCGGCACTCGAGGCGATCTCGGCCCCCGCGCCCTCCTCGTGGAAGACGCGGATCACCGCCGGGTTCGGGTTCGCCTTGACGGAGTAGTCGATCGCCGCGAAGCCGGCCAAAGCGTCGCGCAGCGCCCGGTAGGTCCGGCGCATCGTCGCGGCATCGTAGACGAAGAGCGGCGTGCCGAAGTCTTCCGCGAGTTCGGTCAGCGGCAACCCGCCGACACGGAGAATACCCGCCTCGTCGCGCGAAAAGTTTTTGGCGATCAGCGCGGCGGCGAGGTCGGAGGAAACAGCCTGGGTCATGACGAACTCATGATAGCGGCTCGCCCCATCCTCGACCTCATCCTGAGGTGGCGACGCGCAGCGGCGCCCTCGAAGGGTGCTCCAGGGGCCGCGCGCCTTCTGGATGATCCTTCGAGGCCGCTACGCGGCACCTCAGGATGAGGACGGTGGGTGGGATTCTGCCGACGCCTGCGCATCGACCCTAGATTTCCGCCGCCGCCCGCTCGGCGGTGAGGCGCTTGTAATCGACCTTGCCGTTGGGCGTGGTCGGGAGCACCGCCACCGCCTCGATCGTGCGGGGGACGAGGTGGGGCGCCAGCGCCCTGCGCAAGGCTTGCAGGACGTCCGCCGTGCCCGGCGCACCCTCGGCGGGGACGGTGACCGCGTGGATGCGCTGGCCGAGGCTCGGATCGGGCAGGCCGATCACGGCCGCCGCGCGGAAGGCGCCGGTCTCCATCAGCGCCGCCTCGACCTCGGTCGGGCTCACCCGGAACCCTTGCGTCTTGATCATCGTGTCCTCGCGGCCGATGAAGCGGAAGAAGCCGTCGGCATCCTCCACCACGAGGTCGCCGGAGCGGCAGACGAGCCCCGGTTCGCGTCCGGGCGGCGGGAAGGGATCGGGCACCAGCACGCGGGCGGTGTCCTCCGGCCGCTTCCAGTAGCCCATCGAGACGGTGGGGCCGCGGTGATGCAGGATTCCGGGCTCATTCGGCCGCGCCCGCCGTCCGTCGGGGGTGAGCGCGAAGATCTCGGTCTCGGGAATGGCGCGGCCGATCGAGTCCGGCCGCCGGTCGATCTCTTCGGGCGGCAGGTAGGTCGAGCGGAAGGCTTCCGTGAGGCCGTACATCAGCACGATGGCCGTGTGCGGCAGCCGGGCGCGCAGGCGCGCGATGGTCGGCAGGGCGAGGCTGCCGCCGGAATTGGTGATGGCGCGCAGCGCCGAGAGGTCGGCCGTGGCCAGGTGCGGCGCGGCCCGGCTCAGCAGCGTCCACAGCGTCGGCACGCCCGCCAGCAAGGTGATGCGGTGGGCCTCCAGCGCCCGCACCACGTCGTCGCCGAGCCGCGGCGTCAGGAGGACGATCCGCGCCCCCTGCTCGACGCTGGTGAGCAGCTGGTTGAGGCCGTAATCGAAGGAGAAGGGCAGCACCGAGAGGATGCGGTCCTGTGGGCCGATTCCGAGATAGGTCCGCACGATGCGGGTGCCGGCGATCAGGTTGGCGTGGGAGAGCATCACGCCCTTGGGCAGGCCGGTCGAACCCGACGTGTAGAGGATCGCCGCCAGCCCCTCCGGAGCCGGCTCGCCGGGCAGGAGGGCGGCGCCGTCCCCGCCCGTCTCCTCGGTCAGGACGCGCACTCCCGAAAGATCGTCCAGCGCGCCCTCCAGCCCGGCGGCGTGGGGCGCATCGGTCAGCAGCGTCCGCGCGCCGCTGTCGGCGACGATGTGGTGGACCTGGCGCGGGCGCAACGACGGATGGATCGGCACGAACACGCCGCCCGCGGCGGCGACCGCGAAGATCGCCACGCATTCGCGGATCGATTTCGGCAGGAGGATCGCGACCCGGTCTCCGGGCCGCAGGCCGAGGTCTTCCATGCGCGCCGCCAGCGCGGCGACGCGGGCCCGGAAGGCGCCGTAGGTGAGGGTCTCGGCCCCGTCGACGATCGCCGGGGAATCGTCCGCGCCGGCTCCTTCGAGCAGGTGGTGCAGCAGCGTCGGGGCCATGGAACGGATCGGGCGGGGATCAGACGTCGGAACGCCGGTCGTCGATGAAGTGGGCCAGCGTGTCGACGCTGGCGAAGTTGGCGAGATCGAAGCTGTCCTCGTCGATCTCGACGCCGAAGCGGTCGCCGAGATGCATCATCAGGTCGAGGATGCCGATCGAATCGAGCGCGTCGCTGGTCACGAGGGAGGTCTCCCCGGTGACGGCGCCGGAGGGAAGGCCCGGGTTGCGGGCCGCGATGAAGGCGAAGATCGCCTCCCGCACGTCGGCCATCGACTGAACCACGGCTTGGATGCCCCTCGATCCGTCCTGTGCTGGTCTCGGGTTGCGGGCTTAAGCCCATCGCAAGGGCAAGTCCATCGCAAGTCCATGGCAAGTCCATGGCGGGCCCCTGGTTCACGAACGATCCCCAGCGATCCGCCGCTTCGCGCGATCCGCTTAACCCGCGATTCACGCTGCCCGCCGAGGCTTTCCGGCATTCCTTCCCTCCCGGAGTCCTCGGCCCGTGTTCGGTTCAGCCCAGAACGGCGTCCTCCTCGCCGCCCGCCTCCTTATGGTCTCGGCCCTGCTGCCGACCGGCATCGCGCGGGCGCTCAACGTCTCCGGCTTCGCGGTGACGCTGGCGGGCGCCGGCTGCCCCGCCCCGAACGCGATGGCGACGGCGGCCGTGATCGTGCAGGTGTTCGGGCCGCTCGCGGTCATCCTCGGCGTGATGCCGCAGCTCACCGGGCTCGCCATGGCCGGCTTCGTCGCCGGCATGGCGGCCCTGCTGCACCCGTTCTGGCTCCATGCCGGGGCCGCCGCGGTGACCGAGCGCAGCTTCCTCCTCGCCGATCTCGGGCTCGCCGGCGCTTTCCTGATGTACGCGATGACCGGCCCCGGCGCCTGGAGCTGGCGCGGCTTCTTCGGCGCCGGCGCGGCGTCGGCCTTCGCACAGGCGCCCGCCAAGGCATCGGCCAAGGCCCCAGCGCGCGCCAAGCCCGGCGGCGTCAAGCGGACGGGCGGCCGGGCTCCGGCGCGTGCCGCGGCGTGATCGGCGCCAGGCTCTGAGGCGACCCGTCGGCGGGTCTCGGCACGGCCTCGGCGACCCGCCGCTGGCCCGAGACCTCCGACCCGGCATCCGGCGCCAGCCGCCGGAACACGAAGAACGAGCCCGCCGAGATCACGGCCACCGCGAGGAAGGCGAGGGGGAAATCCCCCGCCTCGATCCCGGAATGGCCGTGCCAGGAGGCGGCGCCCTCCAGCGCCAGGGCGCCGATGGAGACGCCGAGGCTCAGCGAGAGCTGCTGCGCGACGCTGGCCAAGCTCGTCGCCGCGCTCATCTCGCGCGAATCGAGGTCGGCATAGGCGATGGCGTTGACGCAGGTGAATTGCAGGGAGCGCACGCAGCCGCCGAGCAGCAGCACGCTGACGATGATCCAGTGCGGCGTCTCGGCCGTGAACAGCCCGTTGGCGGCGAGGAAGGCGGCGGCGACCAGCGCGTTCGTCACCATCACCCGGCGGAAGCCGTGGGCGCGCAGGATGCGCGGGCCGACGATCTTGATCAGCAGCGCCCCCGCCGCCGCGGCGAAGGTGATGAGACCCGAATGCAGCGGGTCGAGGCCGAAGCCGATCTGCAGCATCAGCGGCAGCAGGAAGGGGATCGCCCCGGTGCCGATGCGGAACAGGCTTCCCCCCGTCACCGCGGCGCGGAAGGTGTCGTGCTTGAGGAGGTCGAGGCGGATCAGCGGGTGCGCGGCGCGCCTCGCGTGGCGCAGGTAGAGCCCGACGAGGACGATCCCGCCGGCCATGCAGGCCCAGGACACGCCGTCCGGCAGGAGGTGGCGCCCGGTCGCGGCGAAGCCGAGCATCATCAGGGCGAGCCCGCCGCCCGACAGGAGGAAGCCGACCCCGTCCAGCGGCGGGCGCGTCTCCTCGCGGATGTCGCCGAAATACAGGGTCGCCAGCACGATGCCGGCGAGCCCGATCGGGATGTTGATGAAGAAGATCCAGCGCCAGTCGGCGTAGGTGGTGATGAAGCCGCCGAGCGGCGGCCCGAGGATCGGGCCGATCAGCGCGGGGATGGTGAGGTAGGCGAGCGCCCCGACGAGTTCGGATTTCGGCACCGAGCGAAGGATCACGAGGCGGCCGACCGGCACCATCATCGCGCCGCCGATCCCCTGCACGAAGCGGGCGGCGACGAAGCCGGCCAGCGAGTTCGCGGCGGCGCAGGCGAGCGAGCCCGCCATGAACACGCAGAGCGCGGCCCGGAAGACGTTGCGGGCGCCGTAGCGGTCGGCGGCCCAGCCCGAGACGGGAATGAAGATCGCCAGACTCACGAGATAGGCGGTGAGCGCGAGCTTGAGGGCGATCGGGTCCACGCCGAGGCTCGCCGCGATCGCCGGCAGCGCCGTGGCGATCACCGTCGAGTCGGTGTTCTCCATGAACAGCGCGGTGGCGACGACGAGGGGGACGATCTGGGCGGGACGCATCGGCAGGGAGAAGCGCGCAACGCACCGAAGGGTTGCGCCGGGGGAGGGAAGCGTCGCGGCGAGGCGACACCGGAACCTCATGTCGGGCAGTCGCGGGATGAAACAACGTGGCGGAACGGTCACAGACCCGCGGGATACGCGCGCGGCCGCTGGCCGGATCCTTCCGGGACCGCCACCTTACGGCTAGGCTTCCGCCTGAAAAGCGGTGCTGTCCGGCCTCGGCCGGATGCGCATCCCCGCGCGTCTCACGGCGCCGGCCCAACATCCCGCGAAAGAGCCTGATGCCCCTGCGGTCGACTCATCGTTCCGGCTTCTCCCGCCTCGCGCTCGGCGCCGTCCTGCTCGCCGGGCTGACCGGCTGCGGAAACGTGGTCCTCACCGACGGCGACGCGCTCTCGCGCCGCGACCAGTTCGTCACCAGCGACGCGGTGGCCTCCGAATCCCGGCTGTTCATCGACCCGACCCTGCCGCAGACGGTGCGCACCGTGCGGATCGTGCCGACGGCCTTCACCGAGGCGGTCTCCGGTCCCGGCCTGACACCGGTCGAGCGGCGCGTGATCGCCAACGCCGCCGACCGGGCGCTCTGCTACGATCTCTCGCTGCGCTACGACATCGTATCCTCGGGTAAGGCCGATCTCACGGTGCGCTCGGTCGTGACCCGGGTCGAGCTGACCAATGTGCCGGCCTCCAGCGCGACCATCGCCGCCTCGGCGGCGATCACGGTGGCGGCGCAGGTCGGCATCGGCTTCGCCGACGCGGTCGGCAAGATCCCGGTGCCGCGGGTGCCGATCGGGCTCGGCAGCCTGACCATCGAGGCCGAGGCGCTCGACGCCCGCAAGCGCCAGCGCGCGGCGATGATCTGGGCGGGCGCGGCCAACTCCTTCACCAACCAGGCCCGCTTCTCCGCGGCCGGCGACGCCTACGACCTCGCGGGCGAGTTCGGCCAGGATTTCGGCTCCTACCTCGCCACGGGCAAGGACCCGTTCAAGGGCGAGCTGCAGCTCCCGACCTACGACCGCGTCCGCATCACGACGCTCGGCGAGGCGCCGCTCGATCCCGATTGCGAGGCGTTCGGACGGGCGCCGGGCGTGGACGGCATCATCGGCGACATGATCGGCCTGCCGCCGGACTGGACCGACAAGGGACCGGGCGTCTCCACCGCGCGCTGAACCGCGGTTCGATCGGCTCGGCCGCATGCGGATCCCCTCTCCCCGCTCGCGGGGAGAGGGCTTCATGCCCCCTCGTCGGGGCATGAAGCGAGGCGGCAGCCGAGGGTGAGGGGGCTTGGCCGGATACGCCTCGTCCTGAAACACCCCCTCACCCTCGCTCCGGCTTCGCCTGCGCTTCCCGCAGGCACGACAAGGTGCCTGCGGGCCTCTCCCCGCCCGGCGGGGAGAGGGGCTCAGCGGAGCGCCTCGCTCACGCCGCCTCGAACAGCGGCACCTGCCGCATCTCCGGCACCAGCACCAGCCCCTTGTCGGTGATGCGGATCTGCGGGATCACCGAGAGCGGGATCAGGTTGAAGCCCATATAGGGAATGCTGCAGCCGGCCCGTTCCCAGGCCGCTTTGAGGGCTCTCACTTCGTCGGCCACCGCGCCGACGCGCTTGTCGGAGAGGAGCCCCGCCACCGGCAGCGGCACCATCGCCGCGACCCGTCCATCCTCCACGACGCAGACCCCGCCCTGATGGGCCGCGATCGCGTCGAGGGCCACCCGCATGTCGGCCTCGTTCAGCCCCGCGACGATGAGGTTGTGCGAGTCGTGGCCGACGCTGCTCGCCACCGCGCCGCGCTTCAGGCCGAAGGCGGAGAGCAGCCCGTGGGCGACGCCGCCGGAGCGGCCGTGCCGCTCGATCACCGCGACGTGGCAGAGATCGTGCGCGGCGAGCGTCGCCGCCCAGTCGGCGCCGGGGGCGAGTGCGACGCGCTCGTGGCTCAGCTCGATCCCCGGCAAGGTCGTGCGGATCGCGTTGACCGTGCAGGGGCCGGCGGGAAGGGGCGGGATCAGCGCCGGCAACGGATCGGGGAGGCGCACCGTGGCGTAGGCCGGCGCCGGATAGCGGTAGGGCCGGGCAAGCGCCTCTTCGAGCCTCGGGGTGGGCTTGCGATCCTCCACCACCAGCTCGCCGCCGTACCACGTCGCCTGCGGCACCAGGTCGTCGTCGAGGAGCACGAGGTCGGCCCGGCGCCCGCCGCCGAGGCCGCCGACCTCGCCGTCGAGGCCGTAGCGGGTCGCCCCGTGCAGCGAGCCCATCGCCCAGGCGGCGGCTTTCGGGATGCCGCGGGCCACCGCCTCGCGCACCACCCAGTCGAGGCCGAAGGCGAGAAGGTCGTCGGCGTCGCGGTCGTCGGTGCAGGCGCAGACCCGTTTCCAGGCGGCGCCGTACTCGGTCACGGTGCCGATCGCCTTCGGCAGCGAGTGCCAGGGCGTCGTGGGCGGCCCGCCGCGCAGAAAGATCCAGAGGCCGGCCTCCAGCAGGTCGTCGGCGATGTCCGCATCCACGGCCTCGTGGGTGTCGGTGACGCCGCTCGCGGCGTAGGGCGCCACGAAGTCGCGGCCGTAGACGTGGCCCGAAATCGGGCGGCCCCGCTCCAGGGCGGCGCGGATGATGGCGTGCGCCCGCTCGTCCCCGGCGGCCACCGCGACGAAATCCATCTTCTCGCCCAGCCCGACCGCCTCGGGCCACGCGTCGAACAGCCCGGCGATCTTCTCCGCCGTCAGGTCGCCGCCCGCGGTCTCGAGTTCCGGCGTCGTGGCCGGCACCGTGCTCGGCACGGTGAGGAAGATGTTGAGCGGCGCCGCGCGGGCATCCTCCAGCATCCACTCGACGCCGTCCACGTCGAGCACGTTGCCGATCTCGTGGCTGTCGCAGACGATGGTGGTGGTGCCGTTGATCAGCGCGGCCTCGGCGTAGGCGCAGGCCGTGACCATGCTGCTCTCGATGTGGAGGTGCGGATCGACCAGCCCCGGCGCGATCAGGCCGCCGGCGACGTCGGTGCGCGGCGCGCCGCCGCGATGGTGGCCCACCGGCTTCACCGCGGCGATGCGCCCGCCCGCGATCCAGATCTCGCGGTCGGGCAGGATGCGCTCGGAATAGGTCGAGAGCACCCGCGCGCCGGTGATGACGCGATCGGGCTCGGTGCGGCCGGCGGCGACCTCGGCGAGGCGCCGGGTCATCCGGGCCAGCGGCGCGACGGAGAAGCGGGTGAGGGGGCTGGCGGTCATCGGGTCCTTCCTTGCGCGGCTCTCGGGGCGCGACTCTCGGGCAGGATGCGCAGGCATCGTGCCACGAAAGGAAGGCGGGGCGCAGCCGCCCGTGACCGATCAGTCCGCGTCGTCGGCCTCGCCCACGGGCTGACCGCGAAAACCGGTGGCCAGCACGTAGAGCTCGCTCGAATCCGCCCGGCTCGCCGCCGGCTTGACGTGGCGCACGACCGCGAAGTCGCGCTTCAGGTCGGACAGCAGGCTCCCCTCGGTGCCGCCCTGGAACACCTTGGCCAGGAAGGCCCCGCCCGGCGCCAGGATCTCGGCGGCGAAGGCGGCGGCGGATTCGGCGAGTCCGATCGTGCGCAGGTGGTCGGTCTTCTTGTGGCCGGTGGTGTTGGCGGCCATGTCGGACAGGACGAGGTCGGCCTTGCCGCCCAAGAGCTCGGTCAGGCGCTCGGGGGCGCTGTCGTCGAGGAAGTCGAGGGTGATGAAGGTGGCGCCCGCCATCGGCTCGACGTCGAGCAGGTCGATGCCGACGATGCGCCCGCCCTCGCCGACGATCTTCGCGGCGACCTGCGACCAGCCGCCGGGTGCCGCGCCGAGATCGACGATGCGCTGGCCGGGCTTCAGCAGCTTGAAGCGCTCGTCGATCTCGATGAGCTTGAACGCGGCGCGGGAGCGGTAGCCCTCGCGCTTGGCGCGGGCGACGTAGGGGTCGTTGAGCTGGCGCTCGAGCCAGCGCTTCTGGGAGAGGGTGCGCCCGCGGCCGGTCTTCACCCGCTGCTTCAGGTCGCCTCGCAGGCCGCCCGTCCCGCCTCGCCGGTCGGTCATGATCATGTCCTCAAGCATCGGAACGCGCCGATGCGCTCACAACGGCCGGATCGTCCCTATCCTGCTGCCGCGAGCGCGTGAAGACGGCATTCCCGG
The DNA here is from genome assembly GCF_040270385.1 of Methylorubrum podarium. Classification (NCBI taxonomy): domain Bacteria; kingdom Pseudomonadati; phylum Pseudomonadota; class Alphaproteobacteria; order Hyphomicrobiales; family Methylobacteriaceae; genus Methylorubrum; species Methylorubrum podarium. Next base: position 22,694 of record NZ_JBELQE010000059.1, read on the forward strand.
AGCATATCGGACATGTCTTGGGCCCCCCCTCTCCCTGCCCGGCGGGGCGAGGGGATCGACGTCGTTTACGTCCGGCCCGATTGTCCTCAGCGATACCGCCCGCGGCGCCAGACGCCGTCCTCGCGCATCATGTTCATGAGCAGGCCCTCGCGCAGGCCCCGGTCGGCGATGCGCAGGCGGTCCGAGGGGAAGACCCGGCGGATCGCCTCCAGGATCGCGCAGCCGGCGAGAACGAGGTCGGCCCGGTCGCGGCCGATGCAGGGGTTGTCGGCGCGCTGTTCGAGGCGGGTGTCGAGCAGATCCTCGATCGCGTCGCCGACCTCGCCGTCGCTCATCCAGAGCCCATCGACCCGGCGCCGCTCGTAGCGGGCGAGGCGCAGGTGCATGGCGGCGAGCGTCGTCACCGTGCCCGAGGTGCCGAGCAGGTGGAAATAGGGGGCGGTGGCGGCCGCCGCCGCGCGGAGGGCGAAGGGGGAGATCAGGTCGCCGACCTCCTCCACCATGCCCTCGAAGGTGCGCCGCGTGACCTCGGTGCCGCCGTGGCGCTCGGCCAACGTCACCACTCCGACGGGCAGCGAGTCCCAGGCGCGGATGCGCAGGGTCGGGTCGGTCGAGGGATTGGCCGCGGCGCCGTCGAGCCACGCGATCTCGGTGGAGCCGCCGCCGATATCGAAGATCACGACCGATTCCGCCCGCGGGTCGGCCAGCGCGGCGCAGCCCGTCACGGCGAGGTAGGCTTCCGTCTGCCGGTCAACGATCTCGAGGTCGAGCCCGACCTCGGCGCGTACCCGCGCCACGAACTCGGCGCCGTTGACCGCGAGCCGGCAGGCCTCGGTGGCGATCACCTTGGAGCGGGCGACGGCGCGGGACTTCATCTTGCCCCGGCAGATGCGCAGGGCCTCCACCGTGCGCTCGATCGCCGCCTCGGTGAGGCGGTTGGAATTGCCCAGGCCCTCCCCGAGACGGACGATGCGGGAGAAGGCGTCGATCACGCGGAAGCCGTTGGGCGTCGGCTCGGCGATCAGCAGCCGGCAATTGTTGGTGCCGAGATCGAGCGCGGCGTAGGCGTCGCGGCGACCATTGCGGCCCGTGTCGTGACGGCCGGTCTCGTAGCGCGGGGGGTAGCTCTCGATCGGGCGTCCGCCCGTGACCGTGCGGGACCCGTCCCGCGATGTCTGCGGGTCGGCGGTGGGGCGGGCCGACACGGCGGCGGCGCTCTCATCCCTCATCGACGCGACCGAACTTCCTGGCGATGCGGCCCGGCAAGACGCAGGACCGTCGTGGCACCAAGGCTACAGGCGTTGTTCGGGAACTGCAAAGGCTGGATGGCCGGACTTACACGATTTGCCGCATGGATCGTCTCGGGCCGCCGCCGGTCAGCCCGGCTCCCGCTGCGGCTTCGGCGCTGCGCCCACCGCGTAGCTGCGGCCCTTCCACACCGCCCGACCGGCGCGGCTCGGGCGCAGCAGCACGTTCCACTGGATCGCGAGCGCCGTGCAGACGGCGAGCGGATGCAGGGGAATCGTCGCGGCCGGCTCGGCCACCCGCAGCGTGATCGCCGCGCGGGTGCCGAGCGAGACGAGGGCGGCGGCCAAGGCGAGGGCGGCGGCATTCCCGGCCCCGAGCGCCAGGGCGGCGGCGAGGACGAGCCAGGGCAGGACGTGGCCGCCGAACAGCAGCAATGTCCAGACGGGGAGGGCCATGGGCGTCGCCATGCCCTCGTGCGCGTTCTTCGAGAAGCCGGCCCAGGACTGCGGAAAGTTCCGGTACATCCGGCAGGCGGCGAGCGCGTGTCCGGCGACGAGGTCGGTGCGAAGGCCCTGCTCGCGAAACAGCCGCGGCAGGCGCACGCCGTCGTGCAGAGAGGTGCGGATCGCGCCGTGGCCGCCGGTGGCGGCGTAGGCCCCGCGGCCGATCAGGATCATCTGCCCGCAGGCGGCGCCGAGCGAGGGCCGGGGCGAGGCGCGCATCAGGGCGATCGGCAGGTAGCCGAGCATCAGGAAGTCGATCATCGGCACGGTCAGGCGCTCGCCCAGCGTCTCCATCACCTGCCGCGGCACGCCGCTGACGAGATCGGCCCCGCTCGTCACGGCGTGCGCGGCAAGGGCCGCCGCACCAACCGGCGCCAGCGTCACGTCGGCATCGAGGAACAGCAGGCGCTCGCCGCGGGCCGCGGCGGCGAGCGCGACGCAGGCGTGGTTCTTGCCGGTCCAGCCCTCGGGCAGGGCGGGCACGGAGATCAGCCGCAGGCGCGGATCGGCGGCCGCGACGCGCGCGACGATCGCCGCGGTCTCGTCGGTCGAGTGGTCGTCGCCGACGATCACCTCGACCGGAACGAAGCGGCTCGCGAGCGCCGCCCGCACCGTGCCCTCGATCACCGCCGCCTCGTTGCGGGCGGGGATCAGGATCGAGACGAGGCCGCCGGTCGGCGCGGGCTCAGGGGTTCGCAGGATCGCGAGGTTGACCGCCGCCAGCACCGCCGGAAGCAGGGCCAGGGCGAGGGCGATGAGGGCAAGGAGCGCGAGCGTCATCGGGTCCGCGTCTCCGCACCATTGCCGTTCCGGTGTCCCGGCTCGAAGCGTCGTCCTGTCAGCGCCGCCGCGAGCCGCCGCCAGCCGTCATAGACGCCGCCGACGCCGCGCCGGCCCGCCAGCAGCGTCTCGAACCGGGCGGGATCGCGGGCGATCACGTCGGCCGAGAGCCGGTCGAGGGTCGCGGTCAGGTCCGACTCGAGCCGGGCGAGGCGCTCCGGGCGGGGCAGGGCCAGCAATTCGGCCGCCGGAAGGGGCGCGCCGAAGGCGAGGAAGGCCTCCGCCCCGCGCTCGTCCCAGAAGGCGTACTCGATGGCGAGCGGCAGGAAGGTCGCCTCGGGCGCGATCTCGGCGAGCCGCGCGACGCCGGGCTTCAGCCCGAGGGGGCGGGCGCGCACGTCGGCGAAGCGCCCCTGCGCGGTGATCCAGATCGCGCGGTCCGGCGCGGCGAGGATCGCGCGGGAGGCCGACAGGAACTGCGCGCCGCCGCGGGCGCTGTCGAGATCGACGGGGAAGGCGCCCATCTTCCGGAAGATGCCGTACTTCTCCAGCATCGCCGCATCGAACGGCGCGAAGCTCTCGCGCCCCGGAAACAGCCGGTCGGCGGCGACGATCAGGATCGCCGCATCCCACCATGCCGGATGGTTGGCGTAGATCACCAGCGGCCCCACGCTCGTCCTGCCAGCCGGAACGCCCCAGCGGGCGAGCCGCAGGGCGTTCAGGTGGCGCCGCACGAAGCGGTCGAAATAGGCAGCCATGAACCGCCAGAGCCGCCGTGAGCGCTCGGGCGGCGGGATCGACCGCGTCATGACGGGGGAAGCTCAGGCGCTCTTGCGCAGTTCCGGCTCCCGGCTGCCGCGCAGGTCGTGATCGAGGGCGTCGGCGGCGATCCAGCCGGACATCATCACCATCGGCATGCCGGGTCCCGGATGGGCGGCGCCGCCCGCGAGATAGAGGCCGCGCACCTCCCGCGAGCGGTTGCCGGGCTTGAACGCACCCATCATCCGCCCGTGCGAGGCGAGCCCGTAGATCGCGCCGTTCAGGACCTTGTAGCGGTCGTGGATGTCCTGCGGCGTGAGGTGGCGCTCGACGACGATGCGCTCTTCGATGTCCGGCATGCCGCCGGTGCGCTTGAGCTTCTCCAGGATCGTCCGGCGATAGGCCGGGAACATCTTCGACCAGTCGTGGTGCGGGCGCAGATACGGCGTGTGGACGAGGACGTAGAGCGCCTCGCCGCCGTCCGGCGCCACGCTCGGATCGGTGGAGGAGGGGGCCGCGAGGTAGGCGGTCGGGTCGGGGGCCGGCTCGCCCTTGCGGTAGATGAAGTCGAACTCCTCCTCCGGGTCGCGGGAGAAGACGAAGTCGTGGTGGGCGAGGTGCTCGTAGCGCTTGTTGAGCCCCAGATACAGCACCACGCCGGAGCAGGCCGGCTCGAAGGTCTTCTTCTCGTAGGACCTGCCGACTTCGCCGCCGACGAGTTCGCGGTAGGTGCGCACCGAATCCATGTTGGAGATCACGGCGTCGTAGGTGCTGATGCCGTCGCGGGTGCGCAGGCCGCGGAGCTGGCCGTCGGCGATGTCGAGGCCGAGCACCTCGTCGGCGGGCTTCATCGTGGCGCCGAGCTCGGTGGCGAGCCGCATCAGCCCCTCGGCCACCGCGCGGGTGCCGCCCATCGGGTACCAGACGCCTTCCGCCGTCTGCATGTGGGCGATGGCGCAGAGCACCGCCGGCGCGCCGTAGGGCGAGGAGCCGACATATTGCACGAAGTGGTCGAGCATCTGCGCGAGCCGCGCATCCTTAACCTTGCCGCGGATCGTGCTCGCCACGGTGGCGTGCATGCGCAGGCTCAGCACGTCGCGCAGCGTTCCGGGGTTCATGTTGGCGCGGATGTCGATCGTGTCGAACAGGTCCTGCACCGCCTTCCAGAAGAAGAATCGCTCCGAGACGCCGTGCAGGTGCTCGGAGACGGCGATGAACTTCCTGTAGCCGTCGCCCACCCCTTGGCCCGGCGCGAAGCGGTCCATGGAGGCGGCCATGGCGTCGACGTCCTCGATCAGGTCGATCGCCGAACCGTCGTCGAAGAAGCAGCGCCATTGCGGGTCGAGGCGGCGCAGGTCCATGTAATCGTGCACCGAGCGCCCGGCCTCGGCGAAGATGCGCTCCAGGACGCGGGGCACGGTGAGGATGGTCGGCCCCATGTCGAAGCGGAAGCCGCCCTCGTGCAGCACCGCCGCCTTGCCGCCCATCCACGCGTTCTTGTCGTAGACCGTGACGCGATGCCCGCGGGCCGCCGCCACGCAGGCCGAGGCGAGACCGCCGAGCCCGCTGCCGATGACCGCGACCGAGGAACCCTGGCTCATTGGAAACGCGTCTCCCGCGCGGCTTGGAAGGCGGCTTGGAAGAAAGCCGTCAAGGCGAAGCTAGATGCGGGGGAGGACGGGTCAACGTGCCACCCGGTCGCGCTCCGGCCATTTCAGGCCGCGGGCTGTGGACAGGTGCCTCAGGAAATTGCCGATCTCGCGGCGCCGCGGCCCGGGCTCGACGACGTCGGACCCCACACCGAGCCGCCACGCCCGATGCCGCCGGGCCGGGCCGTCGCGGCCGGCAAGCTCGGCGACCTCGCCCGCATGGGCCTCGACCGCCGCGCGGTCCGCGGCGAGCCCGGCGGAGACGACCGCGTCGGCACTCAGCCGCAGCATCGCGGCGAGTTCGTCGAGGTCGGTCTCCGGGTGGTACTGCGTGCCCCAGAACAGGCCCCGGCCGTAAGGGATCTCGATCGCCTGCACGTCGAGGACGGCGTTCGCCGCGAGCACCCGCGCACCGGGCGGGGCGCCGAGGACGGCGTCGAGATGGATCGCGGGCGCGTCCCAGGCGAGGCTGCGGCCGGCGAGCAAAGGGTGCGATGCGCCGTCGCCGACCGGCGCGATGCGCCGGGCGAAGCCGTATTCCGGTCCGCGCGGGTTCTCGCCGACATCCCCGCCCGCCACCGCGGCGGCGACCTGCATGCCCCAGCACGAGCCGAAGACCGGCAACCCGGCCTCGAGCGCCGCGCGCATCAGGTCGAGCTGGCGCCGCACGGCCGGGCCGTCCTCGGCGAGCCGCAGGGTGGAGCCGGTGAGCACCATGCCGTCGAAGCCCGCGAGCTCGGCCCCGCCCACGGCGTCGGCGTCGGCGGGGTTCACCAGCGTGCAGGCCGCCTCGGGCGCGAGGTCGGCCACCACGGCGGCGAAGGCCTCCGAGGTGGTCTGGCCGACGGCCTCCGCGCGCGTGGCGCGACCGTCGCGGTCGTTGCCGTCGGCGATCAGCAGGCGCAGCATCGGGTGGGTCATGAGGGCGGGGCG
>NZ_JBELQE010000060.1:0-46821 GCF_040270385.1 Methylorubrum podarium
CCCCGCCCTTGGAGCCGGAGGAGGACCGCTCCACCGTGGTGTTGGCGACCTCGAGCGGGCGCGTCGCCCAGATCAGGGTGCCGCCGATGCGGGCGCGGCCGTAGACGCGGGGGATCGGCCCGCCCTCGGTGGAGGTGAGGCCGCCGAGTTCGGTCAGCCGCGGCCCCTCGACGAAGCGCGGGCTCGTGCCGGCGCCGAACAGGGCGTCGTCGAGCGCCGCGCCCCCGGCCGCGCCGGCCACGCGCCCGATCATCCCGCCGATGGGGCCGCCGAGGGCGCTGCCGACCACCTCGCCGGCCGTCTGCAGGACGAGCGTCGTCATCGCGGGGCCTCCGGCGGGTGCGAGGGTCAGGGCGGATCGGGAAAGCGGAAGGCGTGGACCAGGTGGCGCCGCCACCACGGGGTCAGCGCGACCTCGGTCACCGCCGCGCCGTCATGGGCGTGGATCATCGCCGCCGATCCGGTGGCGATGGCACAGTGTTTTGCCGGCAAATGTGCGCGGAAGGCGAAGAGCAGGACGTCGCCCGCGCGGGGCCGGTAGGCGGCCGGCGGTTCGGCGACCGGCACGAGGTGGCGGCGCGCGGCGGCCAGCAACGGGTCGCTGCCGTCGCGCGCCGATTCGGCCCAGGAGGCGGCGTAGGGCGGCGCCTCCTCCGGCTCGGGGCCGAGCACCGCGCGCCAGACCCCGCGCAGCAGGCCGAGGCAGTCGCAGCCGACCCCCTTCAGCGAGGCTTGGTGCCGGTAAGGCGTCCCGGCCCAGGCGCGGGCCTCCGCCACGATCCGCTCCGGCAGCGGCGCCGCGTCGTCATCCCGCGAGTCCGTCATGGCGGCCTCACCGGAACAGGCTAGAGCCGTCGAGGCGGGCCCCGGCCTCGGGGCCGGCCCGCAGCACGAAGTCGTTGCCCGGCATGTGTGGAAAACCCTGGAAGTTGAGCGAGTTGGCGAATTTTTCGCGACAGGCGGCGAGGCTCTTGTCGCAGCCGGCGACGAGGGTGAAGCCGTCACCGGGCGCCGGCCGATGCGGCGGCACGTCCCACAGCTCGAGGATCGCGCTCTCGCCCTCGCGGCGGTGGTCGCGCAGGTCGGCGGCCTGTCCGGCATTGGCGCCCGCGTCCCAGGTGAGGCGCCCGCCGGAGAACCAGCCCGCCGCGAAGTCTTCGGTCAGCGCGACGACGAGCCGGCCGGATTCGGGCGCGGCCAGCACCGTGCCGGAGGTGCGGAAGCGCGGGCCGGCGAGATCCACGCGGCATCGGGCGTCGCCGAGTTCGGCGTCGCAGGCGGCGCGGAAGCTGCGCCCGACCGTGACGTCGAGACGGTGCATCAGCCCGCGCAACTCGGCGACGAAGGCGGCGCCCGCCCGGCGGATCTCGCCCAGGGTCGCCACGTCGAGGAGCAGGCGCGCCTCGGGCGCCGCCCAATCGACCAGCCAGGTCTCGACGCCGGCCCCGTCGTAGAGCCCCGCCGCCACGTCGGCCTCCGTGATCCCGGCGGAGGTGAGCGCGCCGGCCACCTCGCCGCCGCCGACGGCGAAGCCGAGTTCCGCGCTCGCCTCGGCCGCTTCCAGCCCGCTGCGTGCGGCGTAGGTCACGCCGGAGAGCGTCAGGTCGCGGTCGTGGTCGGTGAAGCCGAGGGCGAGGCCGTCGCGGCGGCGCAGGGCCCAGCAGCGGCAGAGCGTCGTCGCGCCGCCCTCCAGGCGCGCGGCGAGAGCGGGCGGGACGGCGCGCATCGGCTTCCCCTCAGGGCACGATCTCGATCAGCGGAATCCGCGGCACCTCGCCGGCGGTAAAGGCGGCGAGGTCGATGGTCAGTTCGTCGGTGTCGAAGCGGACCGGCACGTCGAACTCGAAGCCGGCGGTGACGGCGGCGCCCGGCGGCGGCACTGCGTCGGCGGCGAAGGTGACCTGCCCGGTCGTCGGATCGACGGAAGCCTTCTGGGCCAGCACCTCGACGCCGTTCACGGACACGCGCACGCTGCCGGCCACCGGCTTGGCGATGGCCCGGCGATAGGCGTCCGGCCCGCTCCCGTAGGTCTTGGCGAGGGCGAAGACGCGGGTCGCGCCGTCGCCGGTGCCGATCCGCTGATCGGTCGCCGCGACGGGCTGCGAGGGCGGCCCGGAGCGGTGATCGACCCGGTCGCGGTAGCGGAAGCCGTAGAGCCGTCCGCGCCGCTCCTCGAAGAAGCCCAGCACCGCGTGCAGGGCGTCGAGGGTGCGGATGCCGAGCCCGGCATCGTAGCGGCGGCGCGAATCGGCCCAGCGGCTGTTGCGGTGCTCTCTCCCCGAGGCCAGCGTGACGATCTCGGTCCGCCGCACCGGCCCGCCGCTGCCGCGCAAGGACACGTCGAGGGGGAAGCGCACCTCGTGGAAGTCGGATGCCATCGCGGTGCTCCTCACAACGCCCGCCGGCCGCGGGCGACCGCGCGGGCGAGGCGGGCGGCGACCTGGGCCTCGGAGCGGCGGAAGCCCTCGATGTCGGGGGTCGCGATGTTGACGGTGACCGCGACCGGCCGCTCGGCCCCGGCCGCGGCGACGCCGAGGCGGCCGTCGCTGCCGCGGCGGAGCGGCAGGATCGCCTCCGGCCCGGCCTCGCCCATCAGGCCGGTGCCCTGCGCGCCGGCGAGGGGGAAGTAGGTCGGCGCGGCGACGACCCCGCCGGCCGCGAAGGGCCGCACCCGCCCGCCGCCGACGAGGCCGCCGAAGCGGAACGGCACGATCCGCCCGTCCGCGACGAGGCCGCCCCTGGCTAGCGCCGTCGTCTCGCCGGGGTCCGTCGCCGCGCTCAGCAGGCTGTTGACGAGGCTCCTGACCCCCGCCTTCACGGGCGCGAGCGCCGCCTTGACCGCGACATTGGAGAGCTTGCTCGCCAGCGAGGCCAGCACGCCGTCGAGCTGGCGCCCGGCATTGAGGTTGCGGTCGAAGGCCGCGGACAGGCTCTGCCCGAAGCGCTGCGCCAGCTTGTCCAAGGTTTCGAGCTGCTTGGCGCGCTCGGCCGTGCTGCGGTCGCTGTCGGTCATCGCGGAAGCCCTGGATCGGGGTGGGCGGCGAGCAGCCGGTCGAGGTCGGCCCGGCTCGGCGCATCGGGCGCCGGCCGGATCAGGCCCGCCGCGGCGGCGAGTTCGCGGGGCGTGGCGGCCCAGAGGTCGCGCGGGCGCCAGCGCAGGGTCGCGAGACCGAGCGTCAGCACCGCGTCCCACGGGAAGGCGGAGACGGGCGTCTCCGGCGCGGCGCTTCCCGTGAGCCTCAAGGGTCCGCGGGCGGGGCCTCGCCGAAGGCGGCGACCAGCGCGTCGCCGAGCGCCGCGGTCACCGCCGCGAGGCCGCCGTCGAGCGGCAGGCGGGCGACCGCCTCGTCATCGAGGGCGTGGCCGCCGCCGCGGAGCGCCGCGCCGAGCAACGCGATCACGTCGCGGGCGGCGAGCCGCCCGTCGGCGAAGCGCTCGGCGAGGCCGGTGAGGTCGCCCGCGCCGAGGGCGTCCTCCAGTTCGGCGAGCGCGCCGAGGGTGAGGCAGAGCGTGTAGCGCTCGGCTCCCAGGGTCAGCGGCACCTCGCCGCGTCGGCGGTTGGCCATGGTCATGCCCCCGCGAAGCTGAGGGCGCCGGCGGAATCGAGGGCGATGTCGAAGGTCACCTCGCCCGCATGCTCGCCGCGATATTCGAGGCTCGTGATCTGGAACAGCCCCTCGATCGTGCCGAAATCCGGCACGACGATCTGGAACAGGCCGATCACGCCGTCGAAGAATATCTGGCGCAGGCGCGCGTCGGAGGACTCGTCGCGGAACACGCCCGAGCCCGCCACCGCGGCGCGGCGCACGCCCGCGCCGGCCAGCAGCTCGCGCCAGCGCCCGGCGGAATCGGCGTTGGTGACGTCCACCATCTCGGCGTTGAAGGCGAGCTGCCGGGCGCGAAGGCCCGCCACCGCGACGAAGCCGCCGGCCCCGTTGCTCACCCGGACCAGGAGGTCCCTGCCCTTCTGTGCGCTCATGCTCGCGGCTCCGGCGTTCGTGGACAACAGGTCAGGCGGCGACCTCGGTCACCGCCTCGAAGGACAGGGTGGTGCGCGCCTCGCCGGTGCGCTCGTCGCGCAAGGCAGCGAGGCTCTTGAGGCGCAGCAGGACGAGGACGTGGCCGCTGAGGGTGAGGTCGGCCTCGTCGAGGCGGGCGGCGATCTGCTCGGCCACCTCCAGGGCCGAGCGGGCCGAGCCCGGCTTGGCGAAGACCGTCAGCGCGAAGGCGTGGCGGTGGCGCCGGGCGCCGTCGACGGAATCGTCGCTCACCTCGCTCGGCCCGAACAGCGCGTAGACCGGGGCAGCGCCCCGCGGCGGCTCGTCGTAGAGCCGCAGGCGGCCACCCATCAGCGCGGCCAGCGGCACATCGCCGGAAAGGTGCGCGAGGAGGCCGGCGCGCAGGGCCAGGAGGGGGCTCGACTGGGTCACGGGGAAGCCTCCTCGATCACCTCCTCGACCTCGCAGACGAGATCGCGGCGGCGCCCGTCGGGGTCGCCGGCCGCGCGGATCGCGAAGCGGCGCGTCCCGTCGGCGAGCCGCATCGCCGGGGTGACGCCGGGGCGGTAGCGCAGGCCGACCCGGTAGAGACCGGGCCGGTCGTCGCGCCCGCCGCGGGGCGCGGCGGTGCTGCCGAGCGCCTCCAGCGAGCCCCACAGCACAGGCCCGGCGACGTAGCGGCGGAGCCGGCCGCCGAACCCGTCGGGCTCGTCCACCGGGAGTTCGAGCACGAGGCGCCGCCGCCGCGCGCCGAGCGGCCTGTGTGTCATGGTCGGTCTCCGGGGATCGGGATCAGAGCCGCATCCGGCGGCAGGCGGCGGCGAGCCCCGCCGCTTCGGGCGGAAGGGATCGGGGGGCGCCCTCGTGGCCGGCATCGCCGCGGTTCTCGAACCAGTCCGCAACCGTCAGGCGCAGGGCCTGGACCAGCGGCTCGGGGACCGGCGGCCCCTCGCCGCCGCAGCCGGCGCTCACCTCGACCAGCGCCGAGGCCGTGCCGAGCGGCGGCAGGTCCAGCCCGAACAGGAGGCAGGGCGCCTCCCACGGGTCGGGGCCGACCCGGATCGGCCCCGGCTCGATCTCGGTGACGGTGCCGCCCGCATCGACCCGCCCGGCGCGGAGGATTGCGACGAGCGGGCTCAAGGGGAGCGGCAGCAGACCGAGCCGGGGCCAGGCCGCCAGCACCACCCGGAAGCGGGCGGGCCGCAGCAGACGGCGCGCCGCCGCCTCGACCGCCGCCCGCGCCGCGGGGATCAGGCAAGTGATCAAGGCATCCTCGGCGGTCTCGTCGGAGGCGAGCCGGAGATAGCCGCGCATCTCGGCGAGGCTCAGCGGCTCGACGCCGGTCTCCTCGACGCGTATCGGGATCATGCCGTCTTCTCCTGAAAGCGTTTTCCGCCATCGATGCGCGCGCCGAACCCGTCCGCCGCTCCCGCGGCGCGCCACACCCTCCGAGCCGCGACCCTCGCGCTTCTGCTCATCGCCGCCCCGGCCCCCCCGGCCGGGGCCATCGTCGGCGGCCGCGAGGGTGCGGAGGTGCCGGGCGCGGCCTCGACGGTGATGGTGCTGACCTCCGGCGGCGGGGTCTGCTCGGGGGTCGTCGTCGCCCCCGACGCGGTGCTGACCGCCGGCCATTGCGTGGCGGGCGTGGGCGAGAACCGCGTGCATTACCGCGACGCCGCGGATCGCCCGGTCCTGGCCGAGGTCGCCGTCCGCAGCCTGCATCCGGCCTATGACGGCGACGCCATCCGCGGGCGCACCCGCTCCATCGACCTCGCCCTGCTGCGCACCCGCGAGCCCCTGCCCGGCCGCTTCGTGCCGGCGACCTTGAGCGCCGCGATGCCGCGGGCGGGCCAGAGCGTGACGCTGGCCGGCTACGGCGCAATCCGGGGCAACGATCGGCGCTCGATCGGCCGCTACCGCGGCGCGGCGCTGACCGTGATCGAACCCTACGGCCCGAGCCGCATCCTGGTCTGGATGCAGGCAGCGGGGGCCGGCGGTTGCCAGGGCGATTCCGGCGGGCCGATCTTCGAGGACGCCGCGGTGATGGCCCTGGCCGCCTGGGTCAAGGATGCCTGCGGCGGCCTGACCCAGGGCATCCTGCTCGGGCCGCAGCGGGGATGGATCGACCGGACGCTCGCCGGCTGGGGCCTTTCCGCGCGCTGGTGACGTCCTTAACCGATCGTGACCGTCCCGCCGCCGCGGAACCGGAGCTTGGCCACCGAATTGCCTTCGGATACGCTTCAACCGGTCCGGGATTCGGCCGCAGCACCCCGCGGCACGCGCCCAGGCCCTGGAGAACGGAAAAAATGGTTGCGAGCCCCCTTCGCGCGTGCCTGTTCGGTGCCCTGCTGGGGCTCGTCCCGCTCTCGGCCCAGGCCGTGGTCGAGGGCCGCGCCTCCCGCGATCCCGGGGGACTGCGCGCCTCGGTGGTGCGCATCGAGAGCACGCAGGGCGAGATCTGCTCGGGCACCCTGATCACGCAGGACATCGTCCTCACCGCGGCCCACTGCGTGATGCACAAGGCCGGCTACAACGTCGTCGTGGTCGATCCGAACTTCCGCCAGCGCCGCCTGCGCGCCGTCGCGGTCTCGATGCATCCCGACTTCGTTCCCGGCACGACGCCGGAGGAGCAGCCGGGCATCGACCTCGCCCTGATCAAGCTGGAACAGCCGGTCGGCCCCGGCTTCCGCCCGCTCGATCCCCGCGGCGGCGCGATCACCACCGGCGACAACGTGGACATCGCCGGCTTCGGCGTGCTCGCCGAGAACCGCCGCAACACCGCGCGGACGCTGCGCACGGCGCATCTCGTTTCGATCGGCTCGCTGCAGGTCGCCAACCGCGTCACCGTCGTCACCGACGCGCGGCGCATGGCCGAGACCGCGGGCGCGGGCGCGTGCCTGGGTGATTCCGGCGGCCCGATCCTGCGCGGCGGCCAGATGGTCGGCGTGGTGAGCTGGTCGAGCGGCGCCATGCGTCAGGACCGGCGCGCCCGCACCGCCTGCGGCGGCTTCACCGCCGTGACGCCCACCGGCGAGCACGCGAGCTGGATCTCCTCGCGCGCCGCCGAGATGGAGGCGATGAGCCCCGACATGGCGGCGGCGCAGGCCGGGCGCACCGAGTGGATGGCCCGGCCCGCCCGGCGTCGGGCGTACTGAGCCTGCTCAGGCGAACCGGAGCAGCTTGATCGCGGCGAAGTCCTGCACCCCGCCGCCGACGCGCTTGGTGGTGTAGAACAGCACGTAGGGCTTGGCGGAGTACGGATCGCGCAGGGTTCGCAGGCCGACGCGGTCCACGACAAGGTAGCCGCGCTTGAAATCGCCGAAGGCGATGGAGTGGCTCCCCGCCGAGAGGTCCGGCATCGCCTCGGCCTCGACGAGCGGGAAGCCCATCAGGGTCGCGGCCCGGTCGGCGGCGAGCGGCGGCTGCCAGAGATAGTTGCCGTCCGCGTCCTTGAACTTGCGGATCGCGCTCTGCACCCGCCGGTTCATGACGAAGCTGGCGCCCTGCCGATAGCCGGCGCGGAGCGCGTAGATCAGATCGAACAGCACGTCGCTCGGATTGCTCGCGGCGAAGGCCCCCGCCGCCCCCGTCGCGACGAAGCCGAGCTTGCCCGGCACCCAACTCGCGTTGGCGACCGTGTCGGAGCTGAGAAAGCCCTTCGGCCGGCCGACGCCGTTGCCGGTGACGAAGGCGACGCTCTCCTGCTCGGCAAACGCCGTTTCGACCTCCTCCGCGAGCCAGGCATCGATGTCGAGCACCGCGTCGTCGAGGAGCGTCTGCGTCGCCGCCGGCATGGCGTAGAGTTCCATCGCCGGGAAGCTCAGTTCGGACAGGCTCGGCGCATCGGTCTGCGGCCGGGGCGCGGTCTCGGCGACCCAGCCGGCGGCGGGGCCGTTGACCGAGACCGCCCGCTTGTACTGCCCGCCGGAAACCACGCGCACCGTGGCGATGGCGCGGATCGGCGAGATCTCGGCCAGGCGCCGCAGCACCTCGCGCTCGATCGTCGAGGGCACGAGGTAGCCGCCGTCCGGCCCCGACCCGGCGGAGAGCGCCTTCTCCTCCAGCCGCTTGAGGCCGGCACTCTCGCCGGCCCGGACGTAGAGGTCGAAGGCCGCCTTGTGCTCGGTCGCGGAGGCGTCGCGCGGACTGTCCGTCCCGCCGAGCGGCGGGCGGGCACGGTCGAGGCTGATCCGGTCGAGACGGTTCTTCGCCTGATCGAGCGCGGCGTCGATGCGGGCGAGCTTCTCCTCCGTTACCACGTCGGCGGTGAGCCGGGTCTCGATCTCGGCGAGGCGGACGTCGTTGGCCTCCTTGAACGCCTCGAAGGCGCGGGCGAACTCGTCGAGCACCGCCTCGGTGCCGAAGCCCGCCGCCTTGTTCTCGGGCAGGCCGGCGGGGGCCTTCGTCTCGAAATGCATCTCGGTCATGGCATCCTCATCGGTGCAGGAAGGGAAGGGTCAGGCGCGCGCCGCGAGCGGCGGGGTCGCGAGGCGCGGGCGCGGCGGAACGAAGGGACGCGGGGCCGCGGCGCGGATCACCCGCGCGTCGGGCTGGAGCGGGAAGGTCACCAGCGAGACCTCCCAGAGATCGACGGCGATCAGCCGCCGCCCGCCGCGCTCGGGCGAGGCGCGCATCACGCGAAAGCCGATGGAGAGCCCGTCGAGGGCGCCCTCGCGCATCAGCGCGTCGATCTCGCGGGCGCGCTGGACCGCGAGGTTGAGCCGGCCGGCGACGCGCAGGCCCCGGGCATCCTCCCTGAGGGAGAGCCAGGAGCCGATCGGCTCGGCCGGATCGTGCTGCCACAGCATCCGCACGCCGTGCGAACCCCGCCGGGCGAGGCTCGCGGCGAAGGCGCCCGGCGCGACGGTATCGCGGCCGAGATCGGGCACGTCGAACAGGCTGGCATAGCCGGTGAAATGGCCATCCATCGAAGGACCTCGGAAAGGAGAGATGAGCGGGCTCTGCCCGAATCCCGCCGGGGCCTCAGGCCCCGGACCCCGGAACTTTCGCCGGATACCCCACAGCCTCGCGTTTCTCCGCCACCGAGAGGAAATCGGCCCCCTGCACCCGGCGCCAGAGCGACTCGCGCTCGGCGGCCAGCGCCTCGACCGCGTCGAGATCCGGCTCGAGCCGCGCCGGGCCGAAGGCGGGCTCGAGCCAGCGCGCGAGGGAATCGGCGGTGCGGCGCACCAGCGGGATCACCGTCTGGCGGTAGAAGGCGCGGTTGGCCTCGGCGTAGTTCGCGTGGGTGTTGTCGCCGGGAAGCCCGAGCAGCAGCGGCGGGACGCCGAAGGCAAGGGCGATCTCGCGGGCAGCGGCGGCCTTTGCCTCGACGAAATCCATCTCCTTCGGCGAGAGCGAGAGCGGGCGCCAGTCGAGCCCGCCGTCGAGGAGGAGCGGGCGGCCGGCATTGGCGCTGCCCTGGTAGCTCGTTTCCAGCTCCGCCTTGAGGCGGCTGAACTGCGTGTCGCTGAGCGCGGCGCCGGTCGAGGGCGCGAAGACCAGGGCGCCGGAGGGGCGCGCGGCGTTGTCGAGCAGCGCCTTGTTCCAGGCGCCGGCCGCGTTGTGGATGTCGAGCGGGACGGCGGCCGCCTCCATCGGCGAAAGGCCGTAATGGTCGTCGAGCGGGTTGAACAGCGTCAGGTGCAGGATCGGCGGCACTGCCCCGGCCTGCTCGTAGCGGATGCGCCGGCCGCCGACGCTGTACTCGTAAGCCGCCGGCCAGCCGTCGGCGCCGGCCACGACCTGCATCCGGTCGGGGCGCAGGGAGAACAGTTCGTGCGGCGTCCCGTCGATCTCGACGGCTTCGAGATAGGCATTGCCCGAGACGAGGAGGTGCCCGTACACGCCGTCGAGGAAGCGCATTCCGCCCTCGCGCGGGTTCGGGCGGGCGAGCAGCGCCATCAGCGGATGCGCGTCGTCGGCGCTGGCCAGCGTCAGCGGCAGGGAGGCTGCCGCCTCGGCGACCAGCCGGACCGCGCGGTGGACGACGGCGTTGCGCTGGAAACCCTCGCGGGCGAGCGCCGCGTAGTCCCGCGCGGTCCAGACCGCGCGTCCCTCGCCGTAGAGGGCAAAGGCCACGCTCGCCTTCGTCGCCGGAACGAAGCCGGCGGCCCTCGCGAGCCGGGCGATGAATCCAGGCATGGCACATCCCCGCCCAACAGTGTTTCACGTGAAATTAACCGCGTTCGCCGTCACAGCCGGCGGATGCGCGGTTCCGCGTTCGGCGCGAACATCAGGTGCGTGAGCGCCCAGACGAGCGCGTCGAGACGGTCTGGCGAACCGCCGCACGGCAGGCCGCCGGGACCGAAGGCGCACATCTCGTCCTCCAGCGCCGGCAGCGGGCCGACATGGCGGACGCGCCCCTGCGCGTAGAGCAGCGAGACCGGCTCGGCCCGTAAAAGCTTGCCCCGCGTCGCCCGCACTGTGACCACCGGCACGCTCGGATCGACTTCGGTCAGCACCGCGACGACCATCTCGCCGCCCTGGTTGACCTCCGCCACCAGGGCGTCGGCGCTCAGGCGGTGGTAGAGCGCGAGCGCCGCACGGGCCCAGGCCGCGGGCGCCGCCCGCTCCAGGGTCGCGTCGGCGAGCACGTAGGCGGTGCCGTCGGCGGCGAGCCCCGCCGCGACGATCCCGCAGGCATCGGCCCCGGCCCGCGACGAGGCCGGCGGATCGACTGCCACGGCGATGCGCTGCAGCGGCGGCGCCTGCGCGACACGGGCGCGTTCGACGATGTCGCGGGTCCAGAGCGCGTCCGGCCGATCCTCGATCAATTCGCCGTCGAGTTCCTGGCGCCCGAGGCGGGTGCCGGCGTAGCGCCCGACCACGTCTTCAAGGAAGCTCGGCGCGAGGTTCTCGGCATTGTCGGCGGTGCGCGAGCGCGTCACCACCGTGCGCGGATCGGCGAGCAGCCGACGGATCAGCGGCACCGGCCGCGGCGTCGTGGTGACGAGGCCGCGCGGATGCGCCCCGAGCCGCAGGCCGAACTGGATCATGTCGTAGGCGGCCTCGGCCTCGCGCCACTTGGCGACCTCGTCGGACCACGCCGCGCCGAATTGCGGGCCGCGCAGGGAATCCGGTTCCTCGGCCGAGAAGGCGAGCGCCATCGCGCCGTTGCCGAACACGACTCGACGCCGCGACGGCTGCCAGACCGGCGGGGCGCCGCCGAGCCGCGGCAGCGCGAGAAGGCCGGACGGTCCCTCGACCATCACGTCGCGCACATCCGCAAAAGTCTCGCCGATCAGGGCGATCCGCTCGACGGGCGCCTGCGAAAACACCGGATCGCCGTGGGCGAGGCCGCGCACCCACTCGGCGCCGGTCCGGGTCTTTCCCGAACCGCGCCCGCCGATCACCGCCCAGGTCGTCCAGTCTCCCGGCGGCGGAAGCTGATCGTGCCGGGCGCGGTGGAGCCAATCGGCCTCAAGCAGGCGCAGATGATCCGGGGGAAGCCGAGCCAGGAACGCCGTCATCCGGCTCCGCCGCCGCGAATGCAGCATAGCGGCGCGCGATATCCGCGCGCATCGCCACGAGGTCGGCGACGGACAGGGTGGCTCGGCCGGCCGTGCCATCCGCTCCTCCCTTGCCGGCGGCCCGGCCGGCCGCCCTCACGTCGTCGAGCAAATTCTTCAGCCCGCCGAGATCGCGCAGCACCTTCGCGGAGTCGAACCCGGCGGGCGGCGGTTCGGCATCGAGGACCGCGTCGAACCGCGCGATCTGCCGCTCGATATGGCTGAGCAGCCGCGCCCGCAGCCGTCCGGCATCGGGCGTTCTCCTGCGGACCTTCTTGGGCGCTGGTTTCGAGGGCGCGCTCGCCTCGGGCTCACCGTGTGGCTCGGAGGGGTCCGGCATCGCGGGGTCTCCATCCACACTTCTCGAGCGTGCCCTTTACCTACACGGGGAGCGTCGCGCTGTCAACCTATAAATTCCTATTACGGAGAAATAGAGGAATTTGGTCTTTTCTCTTAGGTTCAGTCCTGGGCGATCGCTTCTCTCCCGCACGCCGGCTGGCTGTGAATTTTTCCATAGAAGAGGAACGCGAACGGAGCCTCGCCGGTAGATAAAGCAAGGAGTGCGCCCCGCCGCCTCCAGCAAACGGGAGACAGCACGATGCTCAAAGGTGGACTCCTCTGGCTGATCGGCATTCCGCTGCCGATTATTCTTCTGCTGTGGTTCTTCGGGGTGTTTTAATACGCTTCCCGGTTGATTCCTTCGGTTTCTCCTCGGTCATTGCGAGGCGAAGCCGTGGCCATCCAGGGCGCGACATCTCCGAAAAGGTCGCGCCCCGGGTCGCTTCGGCTCGGCCTTGCGATGACGAAGCGGCACAAAACCTGAGGTGATCAGCCGCCCCCGTCTCAGGGCGAGACGCTCCGCGGCGTGTAGACGAACGGAAGCCGCCCCGCCCGCTCGATCAGCCGCGTGGTCGGCGCTCCGATGATGACCATGGTCGCCATGTCGGCCGGCGCGGTGCGGGCCTCGTCCAGGGGCAGCACCCGCAGCGATTCGTCCGGTCGGGTCACGGCGCGGGCGAAGATGACCGGGGTCGAGGGCGGAAGGATCTCGGCGGCGAGCGCCAGCGCCCGGCCCAGCTGCCAGGGGCGTGCGGACGAGATCGGGTTGTAGAGGGCGACGCTGAGCCCCGCCCGCAGGACCGCCTCCAGCCGCGCGGTCACGACCTCCCAGGGCTTGAGGTTGTCGGAGAGCGAGAGCGCGCAGAAATCGCCGCCGAGCGGCGCGCCGAGGCGGGCGGCGGCGGCCAGCATCGCGGTGATGCCGGGCTCGACCCGGATGTCGAGGTCGCGCCAGTCCGCGGGGCCGTGCTCGACCGCCTCGAACACGGCCGCGGCCATGGCGAAGACGCCGGGATCGCCCCCCGACACCACGGCGACGTGCCGGCCGGACAGGGCCAGGTCCAGGGCGTAGCGGGCGCGGTCGACCTCGACGCGGTTGTCGCTGGCGTGGCGGGTCAGCCCCGCGCGCTCGGGCACGCGGGCGACGTAGGGGATGTATCCGATCAGGTCCTGCGCCCGGTCGAGGGCGGCGCGGGCCGATTCGGTGAGCAGGCGCGGATCGCCCGGCCCGAGGCCGATGATCGTGACGCTTCCCCCCTCACTCACGGGCGGCGGCCCTCGCCGGGCACCAGCACCATGGAGAAGTAGGGCGCGACGTCGTCCGCCTTCTCGGCGAGCGGAATGACCCGCTCGTCGGCCATGGTGCCGCGCTCGACATAGACCGCGCGGGCGAGGAAGCCGGTCTCGGCCAGCACGCCGCGCACCTTCGGCAGGTGGCGGCCGAGCTTCATGATGACGGCCGCGTCTGTTCCCTTCATCCGCTCCAGCAGCGCCGCGCGCGGCAGCGTCGCCGGCAGGATGGTGAGGACGTCGTCGCCCCAGGTGATCGGCGTGCCGGCCCGGGTCCAGCAGCCCGACATGCCGGTGACGCCGGGAATCACCTCGACGGGGAAGCGGTCCTTCAGGCGCCGCCACAGATGCATGAACGAGCCGTAGAAGAACGGATCGCCCTCCGACAGGATCGCCACGTCGCGCCCCGCGTCGAGGTGGTCGGCGAGCCGCCCGGCCGCCTCGTCGTAGAAACCGGCCAGCGCCGCGACGTAGTCCGGGTGCTCGGGGTGCAGCTCGGTGGTGTAGGGGTAGGCGAGCGGGAATTCGCGGACCGGATCACACACCACCGCGTCGGCGATGGTGCGGGCGTTGCCGCGCTTGCCCCGCTTGCAGAAGTGGACGAGCACGGGGGCGTGCTCCAGCACCCGCATCGCCTTCACGGTGAGGAAATCCGGATCGCCCGGCCCCATGCCGACGCCGTAGAGCGTTCCGGTCCTGGCGACGGCGGGGGTCTCGCCCGCGCCGTCCGCGGTCTCGGCCGGGGCGTCGATGCGCGGGCTCCCCTCCATCACTCGACCTCGTTCGCGAGCGCGTTGACGGCGGCCGCCGTCATGGCGCTGCCGCCGCGGCGGCCGTGGACCACGACGAAGGGCACGCGCCCGTCCCGCGCCAAAGCCTCCTTGGATTCCGCCGCGCCGACGAAGCCGACGGGAATGCCGATCACCGCCGCCGGGGGCGCGACGCCTTCGTCGAGCAGTTCGAGCAGGCGGAACAGGGCAGTCGGCGCGTTGCCGACGGCGACGACGCTGCCGGGCAGCTTGTCGCGCCACAATTCCATCGCGGCGGCCGAGCGGGTGGTGCCCATCTCCGCCGCGAGGCCCGGCACGCGCGGGTCGCCCAGCGTGCAGACCACCTCGTTCCGCGCCGGGAGCCGGGCGCGGGTGACGCCGTCGGCGACCATGCGCACGTCGCACAGGATCGGCGCGCCGGCCTTCAGCGCCGCCTCGCCGGCCGCGGCGAAACCGTCGGACATCTCGACGTCGCGGGGCAGGTCGGTCATGCCGCAGGCGTGGATCATCCGCACCACCACCCGTTCCGCCGCGCCGGACCAGCGGGCGAGGTCGGATTCGGCGCGGATCATCGCGAAGGAGCGCGCGTAGATCGCGCCGCCGTCGCGGATGTAGTCGTGGCGGGCACTCATCCCACGTTATCCTGGCACGTCATCCTGGCAAGTCGTCCTGAAACACGTCGTCCTGAAACACGGGGTCCAGCGCCGGAAGTCCGGCGGCTGCGGCCTTCCTTATCCGGTCCAGCGCCGCCTCGAAAGCGAGACGCGTTGCCGGCTCGCCAGAGGGGGGGCCGGCCAGCACCACGTCGTAGGCGCCATCGCGGCCCACCAGGGTGAGGTCGGCGGGGCCCGGATGGGCGCAGCCCTTGGCGCAGCCGGAGACGTGAGCGGTCAGCCCGGCGAGCGGGGCCAGCGCCTGCGCCAGCCGGGCGGCGTGGTCCGGCACCGGGGTGGTTCCGGAGCGGCAGGCCGGCGCGCCGGGGCAGGCGGCGACCCGGCGGCGCGGATCGTCCGGCGCCACGATGAAGCCGGCCCGCGCCAGCTCCGCCCGGAGGGCGGCGGTGCGGCGCGTCGGCGCGATCAGCGCGAGGCCGCGCTCCGCGCTGAGCCGCACGTCCTCCGTCCCGGCCAGCGCGGCGACCTGCTCCAGCCCGTCGGCGGTGCAGCGGCCGAACGGCGCCTGGACGAGGAGCGCCGAAATCTTGTCGCTCAGGGCGACAAGCCCCGGCGCGGCGGGGGCGGAAGTGAGCGCGAGCGGCGTCGGCTCGAACGGGAAGAAGCCGGCCACCGCCGCGATCACGGCCCGCTGGCGCGGATCGAGGTCGCGCACCCGGCGCCCGCCGATCTCGGGGAAGGCGGTCAGCGCGAGGCCGAGCACAGCGGCCGCCCGCCGCTCCGGCAGCACGCCGCACCGCAGGGGGCCGCCCTCGCCCGCGAGCCCGAAGGCGACCTGGCCCGGAGCTTCGGCGAACAGGAAGAAATCGGCCTCCGCCCCGCCGAGGCCGTGGGCGCCGCCGCCGTCGATCGCGATCAGGGTCTTGGGCGGCAGGCCCGGCACGGCGCGGCCCGCTGCCTCCACCGCGCGGGCGAGGGCCGGCACGTCGATTTTCTCGCTGCGATCGAGGCCGGCGAGCGGCGCGGTCAGCGTCAGGCGCTGCGGGCCGCCATCGGCCCGGGTGTCGCCGAGGCCGGCCTCCGCCAGGGCGCGGGCGAGGCGCGGCACGCTCGCCTCGCCGACGCCGCGGATCTGGAGGTTGCCGCGGGCGGTCACGTCGACATGGCCGTTGCCGTGGACGCGCGCCCCTTCGGCGACCGCGCGCATCTGCGCCGGCGTCAGGCGCCCGAGCGGCGGGTGGATGCGAGCGAGCAGCCCGTCGCCGGTCGGCATCGGCCGGGCGAGCGAGGGGCACCAGCCGCGGCGTGCGCCCTCGGGCAGGGTGCGGCGGGCGCTCATTCCGCCGCAACCATCGCGTCGGCCGGCGCGGCGTTGCGCCGGCTCTGCCACAGGCCGCGGGCACGAAGATCCTCGAAGCGTTCGAGGATGGCGCAGGTCGCCTCCGGATTGGCCGCCTTCAAGGCGTCGAAGGTCTCCGGGTCGGCGATCCAGGCGCCGTAGAGCCGGTCGAGATCGGGGCTCGTCACGGCGTCGGTCGCGGCGGCGAGCACGAACACCGCGTCGATGCCCTGCGCCAGTTCCTGCGCGCCGCGATAGCCGTGGCGGAGCTGGGCCGCGATCCAGCGCGGATGGGCGAGCCGGCCGCGGATCAGCCGGGCGACGTCCTCGCGGGCGGTGCGGGTGCGGGGCGACTCCGGGTTCGAGACGTCGAGGCTGTAGAGCGCGGGCGCCCTCCCCTCGCCGGACGCGGCGGCGAAGAACCCACCCATGGCGTCGGCCGCCGCATCGCCGTCCAGCAGGTCGCGCTCGGCCACGTCGAAGGCGTGGACATAGGCGTCCGCCGCCGCGACGCGGGCGGCGAAATCCGCGTCCGCCCCCTCCGCATCACCGTAGGCGTGGGTGGTGGCGGCGAGATAGGCCTGCCCGAGATCGGCCCGGTCCCCCCAGGCGCCGTCGAGGGCGGTCTCGGCCGCGCCCGCGCCGTAGCGGCCCGGCGCCGCGCCGTAGATACGGGCACCGGATTCGCCCCGGCGCCGGGCGGCGGCGAGCGGGTTCTCCTCGTCCTCCTCCTCGCGGGCGGCGACGGCGCGGGCGGCGCGGTCGAGCAGCGCCAGGGTCTCCGGAAAGGTATCGCGGAACGCGCCGGAGATGCGGCAGGTGACGTCGATGCGCGGCCGGTCGAGGAGGGCCAGCGGCAGCACCTCGAAGCCGGTGACGCGGGTCGAGGCGTGGTCCCAGACCGGGCGGACGCCCATCAGCGCGAGGGCATGGGCCACGTCCTCGCCGCCGGTGCGCAGCGTCGGCGAGGCCCACAGGTCCATGACGATGCGGGCCGGGTACTCGCCCTCGTCCTGAAGGTAGCGGCGCACCACCGCGTCGGCCGCCTTGGTGCCGAGCAGGGTCGCGGCGCGGGTGGGCAGGCTGCGCGGATCGAGTGTCGTCAGGTTGCGCCCCGTGGGCATCACGTCCCGGCGCCCGCGCGAGGGCGACCCGGCGGGGCCCGGCGCGACGAAGCGGCCGTCGAGGGCGGCGACCAGGGCGGCGCGCTCGGCCTCCGCGCTGGCGCGGACCGGCTCGGCGGCCTCCGGGGGGGCGCGGCCGAACACGTGCAGGCCGTCGCGGAACGGGGTCTCGCCGAGGTCGCACAGATGCGCGTCGAGCGCGGTCAGCGCGTCGGCCATCGGGGTGTCGCCGTCGATGCCCGCCCCCGCGAGCAGCCCGGCGGAAGCCGCCTCGTCGAGGATCGCCTCGGCGATCAGCCCGGCCCGGCGCGGATCGAGCACGCTCGCGGCGGAATATTCTTCCACGAGTTCGCGCAGCGCCGCGGCCTCGGGCGTCAGCCCGGCGGCCTCGACGGTGGGGGTGAGATGGCCGAGCGCGATCCCGCCGAGCCGGCGCTTCAACGGCGCGGCCTCGCCGGGATCATCGACGATGAACGGATAGACCACCGGCAGCGCCCCCACGGCCAGCGCCGGCCAACAATGGCCTGAGAGCGCCACCGCCTTGCCCGGCAGCCACTCGGTGGTGCCGTGGGTGCCGAGATGGATCAGCGCGTCGAAGCTCTTCCGAACGCCCAGGTAGAAGGCGAGGTAGGCGTGGGTCGGCGGCGCGTCGGGATCGTGATAGCCGGCCTTGCGGTCGGCGCTCCGGCCACGGTCGGGCTGGAGGAAGAGGGTGAGGCCGCTCGCACACTCCGTGTCGTGCGCATCCCCTCTCCCCGCGTGCGGGGAGAGGGCTTCGGCGACCCTGTCGTCGCCGAAGCGAGGCGGCAGCCGAAGGTGAGGGGGCTTGGCCGGGCGAGCCTCATCCTGCGCCGCCCCCTCACCCTCGCTACCGCTCGTCGCGCCGACGACAAGGCCGTCGCGACCCTCTCCCCGCGCGCGGGGAGAGGGGATCTGTGCGGCAGCAGCGTCCACCATCCGGAACCGGAATGCCCCGTCGCGGCAGAGCGGATCGTCCGCCGGCGCCCCCCAGCGCTCGGTGAGTTCCGCGCGACGCTCGTCCGGCAGTCCTTCGAACCACGCCGCGTAGTCGGCGAGCGGCACGCAAAAGCCCGGCTCGGCTTCGGTCAGCGCCGCCATCAGCGCACCCGCCTCCGGCAGTGCGCCCGCTGCGAACCCCGCCGCGGCGAGGTCGGCGGCGATGGCGCAGGCGCTCTCCGGCGTGTCGAGGCCGACCGCGTAGCCGGCCCGGCCGCCGCGGGCGGGGTAGTCGGACAGCACTATCGCCAGCCGGCGTTTTTCGCGCGATGTTCTTCGCAGACGAACCCAGGCCGCGGCGCGGTCGGCCAGCGCGGCGATGCCGGCGGGATCGGGCACGGCGCGCCGTTCCGAAAACCCCTCGACCGCCGTCCCCTCCTCCTTGAACGAGACCGGGAAGCCCGAGAGCCGCCCGTCGAATTCGGGGAGCGCCACCTGCATCGCGAGGTCGGCCGCGTTCATGCCGCGGCCGGAGGCCGCCCAGGCGGCGCGCGGGGCGCCCACCGTGTAGGCCTGGAGCACGGGGCAGTCGGCGGCGTCGAGCACGAAGCCGGCATCGTCGCGGGCGGAGAAGGCGGTGGCCGCGAGCACGATGTCGGGCCGGCGCCGCTCGAGCGCCTCACGCAGGACGGCGACGGCGGACGGGTCCTTCAGGCTCGACACCGCGAGGGTGACGCACCCTATGTTACGCTCGGCCAGGGCGGCGGCCAGCTGCACGGCCGGGGCCGTCTCGCCGGAGAGCACCGCCGAGCGGTAGACCAGCAGCAGCGCCAGCGGCCCGGGTCCTGCGGCCTGCATCGCCGCCTCGATCGCGAGCGGTCCGCAGCCGGGGCACCACGCGAAGCCGCGCGGCAGCGCCCGCGGCGGCTCCGGTTCGACGGCGGCGCCGGCTTCCGCCGCGAGGCTGCGCAGAAAATTCGTCAGGTTCTCCGGCCCGCCGGCGCGGAAATACGCGTCGAGGCGGGCGCAGGTCTCGGGCGGCAGGGTCGAGAAGGCGTCGAGGCGCGGGTCCGGCCGGTCGTCGCCGGGCAGCACCGCGAGCCGGATTCCGTTCGCCCGCGCGGCCGCGGCGGCGCGCTCGATGCCGTAGCGCCAGTAATCGAGGCCGCCGAGGCAGCGGATCACGCAGGTCTCGGCGCGGGCGATCACCGCATCGACGTAGAGATCGACCGACATCGGGTGGCGCAGCTGCGCCAGCTTGGCGAGCCGCAGCGACGGCAGGCCGGGCTCGGCCGCGTGCGCCCGCGCCACCGCCGCGAGGTCGGTGTCGGTGAACGACAGGAAGACGATCGCGCCCGGCGTCTGGCCGAGATCGACCGCCGCCTCGCCCTCGTCGAGGGAGACCGTATCGAGTCGGATCAGGTGCATGGCGCGCGCGCCCTCACGGCTCCAGGCGGGTCCGGGCCGGCTGCGCCCGCCCGCGCCGGATGCGCCAGACCAGCCGCAGGAGCAAGAGGGCCAAGAGGACGACGGGCAGCCAGGGCAGGCTCGCGACGGTGAACCGCAGGGCGGAGGCCGCGCTCTCGCCGAGGATCGGGCCGCTGCGGGCCCAGACCTCCTGCACCGGCGCGAAGGCCCCGGCCCGGGCCCGGCTGGTGCGGAAGGCCACCGTGACGATCTCGGTGTCCACGCGCTCGTCGAGGCCGCGGCGCGCCGCCTCCGCCTCCTCGATCTGGCTCTGGACCTGCGCCAGCTCGCCCGCGATCTTGATCAGATCCTCGGCCCGGTTGTCCGGCTTCTCGGCGAGCGCGGTCAGGCGGGTGCGGTAATCGGAGAGCTGGGCGAGCCGCCGGCCGGTATCGGTCAGGGCGGCGGTGAGATCCTCGGCGCGGGTCGCCTGCTCGATCAGCACGACGTCGCCCGCCGCCTCGCCCGGCAGGGGCGCGGTGACGAAGGCGACGTAGGCGGCGACCGCTTCGTGCGGCAGCCGCACCTGAACCTGGGCCTGCGGCTGGCTCGTGCCGCCGCCGTCGCGGATCGAGGAATTCAGCAGCGTGCAGGCCGCGGCCGCGTCGAGGCAGCGGTCGCGGGCGGCGGCGAAATGCGGCGCCACCCGATCCGGCGCGAGGCCGACGGTGAGGTCGTGGCGATAGGCGAGCTTGGCGGCCTTCCCGGCGGCTTTGTCCTGGCGCGCGGCGGAGACGAAGGGCGCGGGCGCCGCCGCGTCGGCGCTCCGGCTCTCGCCGCCCGCCTCGCGCCGGCTGTCGGAGCAGCCGGCGAGGAGGGCGAGCGTGGGCAGAAGCGCGAGCAGGAGCCCGCGCGGCCACCGCCTCCCGGCCGCGCCCCGGCTCATCCCCGCAGCGCGGCGGCGACCGCGTCCCGATCGAAGCCTTTCAGGCCGATGACGACGAGGCGCCCGTCGCGGGGCTCCGCGCCCTTCCACGGGCGGTCGTAATGGGCGGCGACGCGCCGGCCGACGCCCTGCACCACGAGGCGCATCGGCTTGGCCCTGACTTCTGCGAACCCCTTGATCCGCAGCACGCCCTCGGTCTCGGCCGCCTTCTCCACCCGCGCCGCCAGCTCTTCCGGGCTGCCGGCGACGCCGACGGGGATCGCGACCGATTCGAAGTCGTCGTGGTCGTGGTCCTCGCCCTCGCCGTGATGCGAGGGGCGGGCGTCGAGGTCGTCCTCCGCCGCCGCGGCGATGCCGAGCAGCACCCGCGCATCGAGGCGGCCGTGCTCGGTCGCGACGATCTCGACGGCGCGCGGCAGGTGCGCCTCGATCTCGGCGCGGACCTTCTCGCGGCCGGCCTCGTCGAGCAGGTCGGACTTGTTGAGCACCACGAGGTCGGCGCAGAGGATCTGGTCCTCGAACACCTCCTCCAGCGGGTTGTCGTGATCGACCGATTGGTCCGCGGCGCGCTGGTTGGCCAGCGCGTCCGGGTCCTCGGCGAACATCCCGGCGGCGACCGCCGGGCCGTCCACCACCGCGACCACGCCGTCCACGGTGACCCGCGAGCGGATCGCCGGCCACTGGAACGCCTGGACCAGGGGTTTGGGGAGCGCGAGGCCGGAGGTCTCGATCAGGATGTGCTCCGGCGGCTCGGGCCGGTCCAGAAGCTTGGTCAGCGCCGGGACGAAGTCGTCGGCCACCGTGCAGCAGATGCAGCCGTTGGGCAGTTCCACCACCGAATCCTCGGTGCAGCCCTCGACGCCGCAGGCGGCGAGGAACGAGCCGTCGAAGCCGAGATCGCCGAACTCGTTGACGATGATGGCGAGCCGGCGCCCGCGGGCGTTCTCGACGGTGTGGCGCACCAGCGTCGTCTTGCCGGCTCCGAGGAAGCCGGTGACGATGGTGCAGGGGATCTTCTCGACGAGGCTCATGATGGGGTGTCCCCTCGGGCCGCCCTGAGCGGCGGGATGCGGGCGACGACGCCCTTGCGGAAGGCTTCCGGCCGCTCGCGCCAGGGCACGACGCCGTCGGGCGTGTCGAGGTAGCGGCGCAGGCCCGCCAGGAGGGTGCGGGCGGACGCGCCGGCGTCTTCGAGCGCGTCGAAATCGCCGTAGACGTAGGTCCAGCGGTCGGGCGAGGTCACCGCCACGGTGCAGGGCCGCTTGCAGACCGAGAGGCACTCGGCGCCCGCGATCGTCAGGCCCGGCACCGGTTCCCGCTCGGCCTCCGCGAGGAGCGCGGCCAGCAGCTTGGCCCCCGCGCGCGGCTCGGACGGGTCGCCCGCCGCGCGGCAGGTGGTGCAGACCGACAGGATTGCGGTGTCGGGGTTAGGCCGGAAATCAGGCAGGGAGTCAGGCATGGGCACGGGCGCCCGCCGCGCGGCCGAACAGCCCCCAGGCCCAACCGTAGGCGAGCCCGATCACCGCCCAGAACACGAAGCCGATGGCGAGCGAGCGCGCGGCGAACTGCGCGGCCGTGGCCGGCGGCACCTGCGAGGAAACGGTATCGACCGCGTGCGGCGCCCCGGCGAGATGCGGCGCGACGATGAGGACGAGGCCGCCCAGGATCGTCAGCGGCACCCGCCGCACGGCGATCAGGTAGAGGCCGAGCCCGGTCGCCACCACCGTCATCAGCCACCAGGACTGGCGCAGCACGAGCGGCGCGGCGCCCATGCCCGGCAGTTCCGGCGGCAGGCCGATGGCGGGGGCGAGCGCCACCGCGAGGAAGCCGGCGATGCCGACCGTCAGACCGCTCTGCGGCGTCGGCTCGCGGCGCAAGGCCAGCATCACCGCCGCGAGCAGCAGTGCGTAGCCGACGCCGCCGACCAGCGTGGCGAGCCCGGTGAAGGCCATGCGCTGCAGGCCCGGCGCGGGCTGCCACTCGTCGGAGGTGGCATCGGCCTTGCCGTGATCGTGGCCGCTCCCCCCGTGGGCCGGCACGATCAGCGCGGCGAAGGGGGCATCGGAAGACGGCGCGAGGGCGGCGTGCGCGCCCTCGCCCTCGTAGGTCTCCGCCTGGAGGATCAGCGGGGAGGTCAGCGCGAGCTGCAGGCCCGTCGCGACGACGGACGCGAGGAAGCCGGCGACGAGGGCCGCCGACAGCAATCGGGTGATCATGGAACCGCTTGAAGCCGCTGGAACGCGCGCGCTCAGTGGCAGGGGAAGTTCTGCGCGTGGCGGAAATCGTGCGCCGCGTTGTGCAGCACCGTCGCCGGGGCGAAGCCCGCCACGAAGACGAGACCGAGGCCGAGGAAGGCGGCGACGAGGAGCGCGCGGGCGCCCTCAGCCGAGCGGGTGGCGGCCTGGGTCTGAAGGGTCGCTGTCGTCATCGGGTCACGGGCTCCGGCCGCCCCACCGGCGGCGTTCGAGGACACAAAACGCGGTCGGACGGCAGGTCTCCTGGCTCGCGGCTGGTGTCGCGCCTGCCGCCTTCCCGGATCGCCCGGTGGCTCGTGGCAGGAGCTCGCCGCTCACAGTTGCGGGGGCAGCCGCGGAATCGAGGTTTTTTCAAAAACCTCTCACCGCATTCCCTTTTCACCCCGTCGCCGGGGCACCGTCACCGGGCGGTCATAGCCTGATGCGGGCGGACGCACAACGTGCCGCGCACCGACTGACGGATCACGACGCGATCACCGCAGAGCCCACAGGAAGGCCGCGACCGCCGCCAGACCGAGCCCGCTGCGGACCGCGTGCAGCCGGATCCACCGCCGCATCAGCGGCGCCACGGCGGGATCGCTCTCCGCGGTGGCGAGCAGGGCGCGGTTGGTCGGCATGATCGCCAGCAGGGTGTAGGGCCAGTTGGCCAGCGCGAGCGCCGCCCCGAGCCCCCATCGCGGATCGCCCGTTCCCGCCCAGGCGAGCAGGCCGAGCGCGGTGGCGGCCAGCGCCAGCCCGCCCTGCATCCGCGTCGCCCGCCGATAGCTCGGGCGCCATTGCCGCAACTGGCAGCCCGGATCGAGGACCAGCCGGGCCGGATGCTCCACGAAGCCGACATAGAGCGCCGCGCCGGCAAAGGCCGCCGCCGTGACGAGGGCCAGTTCACCGATCAGCATCGTGGTCTCCCGGAAGTTCGCAAGCGCGCTCGCCGATGGTCCGCACCAGGGCGCGGGCCGCCTCGAGCGCCGCGGGGTCGAGATCGCGGGCGAGCGCCGCCGCCCAGGGGGCCTGCCGCGCCGCCGCCGCCGCGTAGGCGTCCCGGCCCGCGGGCGTGAGGAGGACGAGGCGGGCGCGGCGGTGGTGGGGGTTGTCGCCGAAGGTGACGAGGCCGTCGGTCGCCAGTTCGTTGACCGTCCGCTGCACGCCCTGGCGCGTCATGCCCATGTCGCGGGCGATGCGGGCGACCGGCAGGGGCTGCGCGGCGAGCGCGACGGCGCCGAGCACCTGCCAGCGGGCGCTGGTGAGGCCGAGATCCCCGACCAGACGGTCACCGGCGGCCAGCAGCGCGCCGCCGGACCGGAAAATCTCCAGCACCAGGGCGGTCGCGGCGTCCGCGGCTTCGTTCCTCGTCGATGACATGACAACATATTGTCTATTAGACAGCATGTTGTCAATATGTGGCCTTTGACGCCGGAGCGGCCCCTGGGGCAAAGGGGACGGATGCTTCAGGCCGCTCCCCGGATGACCCTGGTGCTCGGCGGCGCGCGCTCGGGCAAGAGCGCCTATGCCGAGCGGCTGATCGAGGTCTGCCCCGCGCCCTGGCTCTACATCGCCACGGCGCAGGCCTGGGACGACGAGATGCGCGCCCGCATCCACGAGCACCGGGCGCGGCGCTCGGACGCGTGGCGCACCCTCGACGTGCCGACGGCCCTGCCGGAGGCGGTGGCCGCCTCGACCGGGCCGGTCCTGGTCGATTGCCTCACGCTCTGGCTCACCAACCTGCTGCTGGCGGAGGCCGATCTCGACGCGGCCACCGAGGCCCTGGCGCGGGCCTGCGCCGCGGCGCCGGGCCCGCTGGTGCTGGTGGCCAACGAGGTCGGCCTCGGCATCGTGCCGGACAACGCGCTGGCCCGCCGCTTCCGCGACGCGGCCGGGCGGCTGCACCAGCGCCTCGCCCGCGACGCCGACCGGGTCGTGCTCACCGTCGCGGGCCTGCCGCTGACGGTCAAACCCTCACGAGAGAATCCCGCATGAGCGACGACGACAGCCGCCACCGCGAAAAAATGGCCAAGCGCAAGGCGGTGCAGGACGCCGAGGTCGCCTCCAAGAAGATCGAGAAGGGCCTGCTGATCGTCCATACCGGCCCCGGCAAGGGCAAGACGACGGCCGCGCTCGGCCTCGTGCTGCGGATGCTCGGGCGCGGCCACCGGGTCGGGGTGGTGCAATTCATCAAGGGCGCCTGGGACACCGGCGAGGCCCGCGCGCTGAAACAATTCGGCGACCAGATCGCCTGGCACGCGCTCGGCGAGGGTTTCACCTGGGAGACGCAGGACAAGGCCCGCGACATCGCCGCCTGCCGCAACGCCTGGGACACGGCGAAGACGCTGATGGCGGACGAGAGGATCCGCCTGCTCGTCCTCGACGAACTGAACATCGCCCTGCGCTACGACTATCTCGATCTCGACGCGGTGCTCGCCGACCTCGCCGCGCGGCGCCCCGACCTCCACATCGTCGTGACCGGCCGCAACGCCAAGCCGGCCCTGATCGAGGCCGCCGACCTCGTCACCGAGATGGGCAGCGTGAAGCACCATTTCTCGGCGGGGGTGAAGGCGCAGGAGGGGATCGAGTTCTGAGGGGGCGTCTGGTCTCGTGATTCTGCGGTCCGAACCCGATCAGATCGATAGTGCGACGGGTTGCTGAGGGTGGTTTGCGGATCGACAGCTTCCGCTTGGTGTCAGGCGAAAGCAGATCTTCGCTTTCAGGCGCATCTACAGGCTTCTCTTCCCTCGCCGGTCGATCAGAACGGTCTGCTGCCAACGGCTCGGAGCCTTATCGGTGCGATGGATGCAGCCCGCCCAGCAGCATGGCCGCTTCTTTCCCTCGAATAGTTCGTCTCTCATCCGCTCGATGCGGCGTCGGCGTGTCGTCGGCTGCTTCGCGTCTTCGACCCAGCAGATGAACTCGTTTCTCCCAAGCGGCGTCAGGCTCGCCCAAAGCTCGAGGGCGATCGCGTCCGACTGCAATGCCGCTTGCAGGTCTTCAGCAGCCTCGTGGACGGTCCCGTGCAGGAAATCGGTCACCACGAAGCTCCCCGCGTCGCGACACCCCCCGATCTAACACGGGTTGGTAAAATTCCGCTTTCAGGGCCGCTCGCTGAACGATCGGTCGTCCACTTCGGGTCGCAAGCAGCCCCTCGCATAGTCAAACGGAATGGGTCTGAACTCCGGGACCCCGCTATGGATATCCGCCCGATCCGCACGGACGCCGACCTGACCGAGGCTTTGAAGGAAATCGACCGGCTGTGGGGCGCCGCCGTGGGAACGCCGGAGGGCGACAAGCTCGACGTGCTGGCGACCCTCGCGGAAGCCTACGAGCGGGCGCATCATCCGGTGCCGGAGGGCGACCCCGTCGAAATCCTCCACTTCGCCATCGGCGAGATGGGACGCTCGCAAGCCGAGTTGGCCGAGCTTCTCGGCTCGCGCCCGCACGCCTCCGAGATCCTCAACCGCAAGCGCCCGCTCAGCCTGGAGCAGATCCGGCGGATCGCCGAGGCGTGGCGGCTGCCGATCGCCGCCCTGGCGAAACCCTAGACCATCGTCCTGGAGATCTGATCCAGGACGATGTTCCAGGGTCTTGTCTTTGCATCGTCTTTTTCCGAACGCCGGTGACCACCTTTCGGGACGATGCTCGATCGCCTCGACCGGGACGCGGTCCGAGCCGCGCCCCGTCCTCCAAACAATCAGTACTCGATGATGTCTTCGAGCGCGTAGTGCTTCACCGTCTTGCGGTTGGCGATCAGCTCGTCGATCGTCGGCTCGCCCTTCATGGCGCGGGCGATGGCGAGCTTCGTCGCCTCGTAGTTGGTGCGGTAGAGGTCCTTGCGGTCGAGGTTCTCGTCCTTGGCGCAGCGCTCGTCGAGCCAGATCGTGATGATCATGCACAGCTCGTCGAGATCGGCCTTCGGCAGGATGCCCTCGATCACGCAATCGACGATCGCGTCGCCGGTGGCCGCCTGGACCACGCCGCCGAGAAGCTCGGCGTACTCGGCGGTGTGGATCGTGACCTTGGTGGTCATGATCGTGGAGGGGCGCACGAGCTGGTTGAGGTCGCGCACCACGAACATGCGGGTATGGCCCTGGACCTGCCCCAGCATGCCGGCGAAGGCGTGGCCCACGGGGCCGCGGGTGGAGCCGATCAGCACCTCCGGCATCGCGTCGGTGAACTGCCCCTCGGCGGCGAGCACGGTCGCCTCGCCGGTGCGGAACCAGATCTCGGACATGTCGGTCATCCCTCAGGTGTCGTGTGATGGCGCGCCCGGCGGGCGGTCGGCGCGCAGACACCATCCCCGGCCACGCGCGTCAATCGTCGACCGACCACTCGTCGGTTCCGTGACAGCCCTTTGGCGGCCCCGCGCCGTCCCCCTGGTCTGCCATCCGAAAATCGCTCATGTCAGGAGCGCGCGAGACCGAAAGGACCGATTCGATGAGCGAGCCCGGCAAGGGCAGCAGGGGCGGCGGGCGAGGCGGCGAGAGAGCGGGCCGGGAGGCGGGCTGGAGCCTGTCCGCCACGGCGGAGGGCGAGGGCGTGCGCCTGGAACTGGGCCTGCCCGATCTCGGCGGCCGTCCCGTCACCGCGGTGATCCGCCTCGACCGGGGGGAGGCGCGGGCCTTCGCCCGGGCGCTGCTGGCCGCGGCGGGCGACGCGACCGAGCGGACCTTCTTCGGCCCGCAAGACACCTGACACGCGTCCCGAGCGCGCTCCCGATCAGCGCTGCGTGCGCCGTCCGGGCAGGCGCGGCACCACCGTCCCGCGCGTCTCCACCGGCGCGTCGCAGGCGTAGGAGAACTCGGTCTGCAGGTCGCTGAACACGGTCTCGCCGGTGATCCGGCAATCCTCGCGCACGGTCTCGTCGAGATAGGTGCGCGCCGCGGTGCGGAAGCGCGCGGCGCGCGTTTCGGCCGGGGGACGGCCCGCGCCGACCCGGCCGACATCGCAGCCCGTCACCTCGCGCAGGGTGTTCGACACCACCAGCACCCGGCGGCGCTGGCGGTTGTCGTAGATCTCGTAGGGCTCGTTGCAGCCGATCGTGACGACCTGCGGCACCTGGGAGACGTAGGTCTGGGAGATGTAGCCGAAGCCGGTACAGCCCGAGACGGAAAGGCTGGCGCCCAGCGCGAGCGGGAGCGCGAGCCGCCGAAAAGTCGTCGCCATCTGCCGCCTCATCCACGCGCCATCGTCCGCCCGTAAAAGGGCGGGAACCGGCGCATTGAAACAGTCCAGCTTGCCCGGTCAAGCCGGCCGGCCCGAGATCGCCCCTGCGCCGGCCTGCGCGGGCCGGCGCCGTCGGTCCCGATCCGTGGGGTGCCGCCCGCGCGGCGCGGCCCAGATGCTCCGTCGTCGGCCGAAATCGGCCGCACGTTCGAGGGCGCAAGATAGTCCTTCATGTTCGGACGGGCCCTGCGGAAGCAAAACCGTCGGCAACACGAAATATACGGATCATTATTCCGTTGACCGGGCGCGCTCGACGCGGCGACATTGACGTGCGGTCCGGCCTCGACTGCGCTCATCCGGAACAACCGCCCGAGCGGGCGGATCTTCGGCGGGCGAAAGCGGCGGCGGACGGCCCCAACCTTCCCGAACCCGTCCTGCCGGAGCCCCCGCGGCTCCGGACGATCTCGGCTGCCCGATCCGGAGCCTGTCCCGTGCTGCGCAAATCCGCCCTCCTGCTCGCCGTCGCCGCGGGCCTCCTCGCCCCAACGGGCCTCTCCGCCGCGCCGGACCCGGCGGCCAAAGACAGCGCGACGAAGCCGGACGCGACCCACAAAAATCCCCTCGTCTCGACCGAGTGGCTGGAGAAGAACCTCGATGCCCGGAACCTCCGGATCGTCGAGGTCAGCGTCGAGCCGGGCGTGTTCGAGCGCGGCCACATCCCGGGCGCCCAGAACGTCGTCTGGCACACCGATCTCGTCGAGACGGTGAGCCGCGACATCGCCGGGCCGGACAAGTTCACGGCGCTGGCCCGGCGCCTCGGCATCGACCGGGACACGACGGTGGTGCTCTACGGCGACAACAACAACTGGTTCGCCGCCTGGGGCGCCTGGGTGCTCGCCCAGTACGGCCTCGTCGACACCGTCAAGCTCCTCGATGGCGGGCGCAAGAAGTGGGAGGCCGAGAAGCGTCCCCTCGACACCCGCAGCGCCGAGGTCGCGCCCTCGGCCTTCACGGCGCAGGCGCCCTCGCCGAAGCTGCGGGCGCGCTTCGCCGACGTGCTGGCGGTGGCCCGGAAGGAGCGCGACGAGCAGATCCTCGACATCCGCTCGCCCGACGAGTTCAGCGGCAAGGTCATCGCGCCCCCCGGCATCCAGGAACTGGCGATCCGCGCGGGCCACATCCCCGGCTCGGTCAACATCCCCTGGGCCAAGGCGGTGAACCCGGACGGCACCCTGAAATCCAGGGAGGAGCTGAGGGCGCTCTACGCCGCGGCCGGTATCGACGGCTCGAAGCCGATCATCACCTCCTGCCGCATCGGCGAGCGGTCGAGCCATTCCTGGTTCGTCCTGAGCCGCATCCTCGGCTACGACGCCCGCAACTACGACGGCTCCTGGACCGAGTACGGCAACGCGGTGGGCGTGCCGGTGGTCAACCTCGCCGGCACCGTCTGGGGCGGCAAGTGAGGACGACGCGGTGAGGGCTGCCCATCCGGGAGAGGTGCTGCCTCTCTCGACCCGAAGCGTGGCTGCGCCCTTCGCCGCCGGCATCGCCGCACTCATCGCCGCCGGGCTCGCGGCGGCGGCCTGGCGCCTCTCGGGCGAGCCCGGCGGCACGCGGCTCGCCCTGTCGCTCGTCTTCGGCGCGCTGTTCGGCTTCGTGCTCCAGCGCAGCCGCTTCTGCTTCTACTGCCAGTGGCGCGACTGTCTGGTCGCGGGCGATCCGAGGGGGATGCTCGGCATCCTGGCGGCCCTCGCGGCGGGCGCGGCGGGCTACGCCGTGGTGCTCGGCGCCTGGATGCCGGACCCGTCGGGCAGCCGCCTGCCGCCGGACGCGCATATCGGCCCGGTCGGACCGGTCCTGGTCCTGGCCGGGCTCAGTTTCGGGGCCGGCATGGCGATCTCGGGCTCCTGCATCAGCGCCCATCTCTACCGCCTCGGCGAGGGCTCGCCGACGGCGCCCTTCGCGCTTCTCGGCACCGGGCTCGGCTTCGTCCTCGGCTTCCTGAGCTGGAACCCGCTCTACCTCGCCAGCCTCTCCGAGGCGCCGGTGCCGTGGCTGCCGCGCCATCTCGGCTACGGCCCGAGTCTCGCCCTGTCGCTGGCCCTGCTCGCGGCCCTGGCCTGGCCGCTCCTGCGCCGGCTGCCCGCACCGGAGCCGCCGGCCCGGCTCGACCCGTTCCGCGCCTTGTTCGTGACGCGCTGGCCGGTCTGGCTCGGGGGCCTCGCGATCGGGGCGCTCGGGACGCTCGCCTATCTCCGGGTCGGCCCGCTCGGCGTCACCGCGGAGATCGGCGGCCGCTCGCGGCAGGCGGCGGGGGCGCTCGGCCTGCTGCCGGACCGGCTGGAGGGGCTCGACACCTTCCGCGGCTGCGCCACGGCGGTGCGCGACGCGATCCTCACGCCCAACGGCCTGTTCGTCGGCGGCCTCGTCCTCGCCGCCTTGGCCGCCGCGCTCGTCGCCGGCCAGTTCCGGCCCGCCCTGCCGACACCGGGACAGGCCGTGCGCGGCCTCGCCGGCGGCGTGCTGCTCGGCTGGGGCGCGATGACGGGGCTCGGCTGCAGCGTCGGCACGCTGCTCTCCGGCATCATGGCCGGCGCCGTCTCGGGCTGGGTCTTCGGCGTCGCGATGTTCGCCAGTGCGGCGGGGACGCTGTGGCTGGGGCGGCGCCTGGGCCTGCTCGCCTGACGGAGCACGGGTCGCTCTTCCGTTCCCAGCCCCGATCCGCGATCATCCGGGAATGACCTGGGAAGACGTCCTCGCCGTCGGCCTGGCGCTGCCGGAGATGGAGGCCTCGACCTCCTACGGCACGCCCGCGCTCAAGCTGCGCGGCAAGCTGGTGACCCGCCTGCGGCCTGAGGACGACAGTCTCGTCCTCCTCGGCGTGCCGCCGGACGAGCGCGACATGCTGAGGGCGGCCGATCCCGCGACCTTCCACGTCACGCCCCATTACGAGGGGCACGCGATCGTCCTCGCCCGGCTGGCGGCCCTGGAGCCGGAGCGGCTCCGGCCCTTCCTCCTGCGCCGCTGGCGGGCGGTGGCGCCGAAGCGCCTCGTCGCGCGCTTCGAAGCCGCGCAGGGGCGGGCGTAACGAACCCCGTCCTCGCGACGAGGCGCCGACCGGTGCGCTCCTCGACGTCAGACCTCGTCGGCCCACGGCGCGCGTCCAACCTTTCTTGCCGCGGCGGAAAGACGAGAACCGCGGGTGAAACCTGAAATGGATCCCGATCAACCGATCGTTCACAGATCTCGTCGCTCTATGGCCGGCGACGCCGCCGTGGCGATCATTGTCGAAATGGCCGGGGATCGATGCGCGTCCGAAGTCTCTTCGTCTCGTGCATGGCGACCGTCGGCCTCGTCGCGGCGGGCTCGAGCTCCTTCATCGCGTGGCAGGAATGGCAGCGCTGGTCGCAGGCCGACGAAGCGCGCCAGCTCGTCGAGGTCCTGGGCGAGGTCGCCCGCTTCAACGAGCGCCTCGCGCTCGAGCGCGGCTCCTACAACCAGCTCCTGCTCTCCGACCGGGCCGAACAGCAGGCGATCCTGGCTTCGGCCGAGGCGAACCGCAAGGCGACCGAGGCCGTCACCGGGCGGATCATGGGCGCCGTCGCCGCGCTGCCGTCCGACAAGCGGGCCGGACTCGAGCGCGCCCTGCTGCCGACGATCCGCCAGCTCGACGAGACCCGTGCGGCCGCCGACCGCGAGATCGCCAAGCCGCTGAAGGAGCGCGACGAGCAGGCGGCGAAGACCTTCCAGAAGGCCCTGATCGCGATCGTCGCGCAGAACGCGAAGACGCTCGGCACGATGGAGATCGACGTCACCCGGAAGAACCCGGACATCGCCCGCGCGGTGCCGGTCGTCAGCCTCGCGATGGAGCTGCGCGACATCGGCGGCAGCCGCTCGATCTGGTTCAGCCAGTACGCGGGCGCGAAGCAGCGCTTCTCGCCGGGCCTGATCGTCCAGATCCACGAGATGAACGGCCGGATCGAGCAGGCATGGCAGCGGCTGCAGCGCAGCGTGCTGCAGGTCGAGACGGAAGGGCCCTTGATCGACGCCCTCACGCTGGTGGAGCGCAGCTTCATCGCCGATCCGGGCCAGGTGATGGCACGGATGTTCGCGGCCGGCCGCGACGGAACCGAGCCTCCGATGAGCCTCGTCGAGTGGCGGCCCCACACCACCACCATGCTCCAGTCGATCCTCACCGTCCGGGACGCCGCCCTGCGATCGGCGCTCGCCACGGCCGACGAAACGATCGCCTCGGCCCTGTACCGCCTCATCGCGGCGGGCGCGGCGGTGCTCCTCGTCGTCCTCTGCACCTTCGGCATCGTGGTGTTCCTCACGCGCCGCGTCGTGCAGCCGCTGGCCTCGCTGGCACGGACCATCACGCAGCTCGTCGAGGGCGCGCGGGACGTCGTGGTGCCCGGAACCGAGCGCCGCGACGAGATCGGCGAGATCGCCCGCGCGGTGGACGTCCTCAAGGCCCACGGTGCCGAGGCGGAACGGCTGCGGGGCGAGCGCGAGAGCCTGCGGCAGAACGCCGAGGCGGAGCGGCGCCAGAGCCTGGAGCGGACGGCGGACCAGTTCGGCAGCTCGGTCGGCGGCATCGTCGGGCAGGTCGCCACGGCGGCGGGTTCGTTCGAGGCGCAGGCCACGAGCCTCGCCGGCACGGCCCGGGAAGCCGACCTGCGCTCGGCGGAAGCCGCGCGGCTCTCGCGCTCGGCCTCGCAGAACATCGAGGCCGTGGCGGCGGCGGCCGAGGAACTCTCGGCCTCGATCGATCAGATCCGCGAGCAGGCGCGGGGATCCTCCGCGGCGGCCTCCGAGGCGGCGCGGGAGGCCTCCTCGACGGAAGCCAAGGTCACCGATCTCGGCGCCGCGGCGGCACGGATCAGCGAGGTGCTCGGCCTCATCCGCGGGGTGGCGGAACAGACGAACCTGCTGGCGCTCAACGCCACGATCGAGGCGGCCCGTGCCGGCGCCGCCGGCAAGGGCTTCGCCGTCGTCGCCTCGGAGGTGAAGGCGCTGGCGGGCCAGTCCGCCCGAGCCACCGACGAGATCGCGGCGCATATCGGCTCGGTGCGCGTGGCGACGACGGAGACGGTGCAGGCCATCGCCAACATCACGCAGGCGATCCGGCGCGCCAACGGCATGGCGGAAGCGATCGCCTACGCCATCGACGAGCAATCGACGGCGACCCAGGAGATCGCGCGCAACATCGCGGCGGCCTCGCAGGGCATGCGTCTGGCGACCGGCGAGATCGAGTCGGTCATCGACGCCTCCAACGCCACCGGGCGGGCGGCGGACATGGTCCTGCAGGACGCCATCGCCCTGAACGGGCAATCGACCCAGCTCCGGAGTTCCGTCCACCACTTCGTCGGTTCGATCCGGGCCTGACGCGCCGGCCCCAGGCGACCGGCCGGAAAGGGACCGGCCGGAGCGCATTTTTTAACATCTCCGGATCGCGGAAAACGCGCCAAGCTACTGATTTTCCGCACGTACTTCACGCGAGCCGGCATCCACCCCGCTCGACAATGCTCTAGCCCCGCGAAATGATCTCGCGGATGCGCAGGCCCAGGGTCTCGACCACGAACGGCTTGGTCAGCACCGCCATGCCGGGCTCCAGCTGGCCGTTGCCGACCGCCGCGTTCTCGGCATAGCCGGTGATGAACAGCACCTTGAGATCGGGGCGCGAGACGCGGGCGGCGTCGGCCATCTGGCGGCCGTTCATGCCGCCGGGGAGCCCCACATCGGAGATGAGCAGGTCGATGCGCACGTCCGTTTGCAGGACCTTCAGGCCGGCGGCCGCGTCGGCGGCCTCGATCGCGGTGTAGCCGAGATCCTCCAGCACCTCCGTCACCAGCATCCGCACGGTCGGCTCGTCGTCCACCACGAGCACCGTCTCGCCCTGCTCGGCCCGGGGCGCGTCCACCAGGGATCCGAGCGGATCGGGCTCCTCGGCCTCGCCGTGGAACCGCGGCAGGTAGAGGCAGACGGTCGTGCCCTCGCCGGGCTCGGAATAGATCCGGACCTGCCCGCCGGTCTGCTTGGCGAAGCCGTAGATCATCGACAGGCCGAGACCCGTGCCCTGGCCGGTGGGCTTCGTCGTGAAGAACGGATCGAACGCCTTGGCCCGCACGTCCGGGGTCATGCCGGTGCCGGTATCGGTGACGCAGAGCGACAGGTACGGGCCCGGCGGCATGTCGTGCTGGCGCGCGGCCGCCGCGTCGAGCCGCTTGTTGGCGGTCTCGATGGTGATGCGCCCGCCCTCCGGCATGGCGTCGCGGGCGTTGATGCAGAGGTTCAGGAGCGCGTTCTCGAGCTGCGGCGGGTCGACCAGGGAGGGCCAGAGCCCGGCCGCGCCCACCACCTCGATGGTGATGGTGGGGCCGACCGTGCGGCGGATCAGATCCTCCATGCCCCTCACCAGCCGGTTCACGTCGGTCGGCCGCGGGTCCAGCGTCTGGCGGCGGGAGAAGGCGAGCAGGCGGTGGGTCAGCGCGGCGGCGCGCTTGGCCGCCCCCTGCGCGGCGCCCATGTAGCGGTCGACGTCCTTCAGCCGGCCCTGGGCGATGCGGGTCTGCATCAGCTCCAGGCTGCCCGAGATGCCGGCGAGCAGGTTGTTGAAGTCGTGGGCCAGCCCGCCGGTGAGCTGGCCCACCGCCTCCATCTTCTGGCTCTGGCGCAGGGCCTCCTCGGCCTCGGCCAGGGCGCGGGCCTGCTCCTTGATCGCGGTCACGTCGCGCACCGAGGCGTAGATGAGCCCCTGGCGCGGCACGGTGTTCCAGGAGAACCAGCGATAGCCGCCGTCCCGGGCGCGGTAGCGGTTCTCGAAGCCGAGCTGCATCTCGCCGCGGGCGAGGGCGGCGGCGGCGGCGCGCGTCCGCTCCCGGTCCTCGGGATGGACGAAGTCGAGGAAGGGGACGGCCTTCAGCTCGGCCTCGCTCCAGCCCAGCGCGACGCTCCAGGCCGGGTTGAGACTGACGAAATGGCCACTCGAATCGGCCACGGCGAGAAGGTCGCTCGACGCCTGCCAGATCTGGTCGCGCTCCGCGGTGCGCGCGGCGACCTGCTCCTCCAGGGTTTCGTTGAGCCGGCGCAGGAGCACGATGGCCCGGTCGCGCTCCGCCGCGACGGCGCGGCGCTCCTCCACGTCGATCAGGACGCCGGGGAAGCTCAGCGGCGTCCCGTCGGGGGCGTGGTCGACCCGGCCGTTGGCCTCGATCCAGTAGTAGCGGCCGTCCGCCCGCCGCACCCGGTACTGGTGGGCGTAGGCGCCGCCGCGGGCGATCGCCCCGTCGATCGCCTCCGCCAGGGCCGCCTTGTCGTCGGGATGGACCGTCTCGACCACCTGGGCGAGGCTCAACCCCTCGCGGCCGAGCGCCGGGTCGAGGCCGAAGGCGCGGGCGAAGGCCTCGTCCACGGTGAAGCGGTCGGTCGGCAGGTCCCAGAACCACGTGCCGACGATGGCGCCGGCCGAGAGCGCGAGCCGGACCCGCTCGGCGTTGACGCGGGCGAGCGCCTCGCTCTCCCGCAGCCGCCGCTCGACCTCGACCCGCTCGGTCACGTCGAGTTCGGCCACCACGCCGCCGACGATGGTCCCAGAGCCGTCGCGGATCGGGGCGGCGTTGTTGAGGAACAGCCGCCGGCCGCCGCCGTCGAAACGCTCGATCTCCACGAGTTCGCCGCGCACGGTCTCGCCGTTCAGGAGGGCGCGGGCCATGCCCCATTCCCCGGCGCGCAGGCGCTCGCCGGTGTCGGGCCAGTAGCCGACCCAGTCGCCGTAGCCTTCCCAGCTCGCGGTCTCCGGCGGGATGCCCCAGATCTCGCGGTTGGCGGCGTTGTCGCGCACGATCCGCCCCTCCGCGTCGGCGATGATCACGCCGACCGGCAGTCGCTCCAGGGTCGCCGACAGGAGGGATTCGCTGCGGCGCAGGGCCGCCTCGCTCTCGCGCTGGCGGGCCTCCGTGCGGATGCGCTTCGTCGTCTCGTTGGTGAAGATGAACAGGCCGGCGATGCGGCCCTCCCCGTCGAGCACCCGCGAGTAGGAGAAGCTCCACCACGTCTGCGCCTCGCCCCGGTCGGTGGCGAGCGTCCAGGGCAGATCCTCGAAGTGGCGGCTCTTCCCGGCGAAGGCGTCGTCGATGATGGGCTTAGCCTGATCCCAGGCATCGGCCCAGACCCGGTCGAAGCGCTCGCCCATCGCCCAGGAGAGGCGGGGGCCGAGCAGCGGGAAATAGGTGTCGTTGAAGAAGAAGTGCAGCTCCGGCCCCCAGGCCAGGATCATGCTCTCGGGCGAGTTCAGGATGAGGCTGAGCGCCGTGCGCAGGGAATCCGGCCAGGTCTCGGGCCGTCCGAGCGGATGATCCGTCCAGTCGCGCTCGGCGATCATGCGGGCGGCCTCGCCGCCGCCGGCCAGGAACGGAGGTAAGTCGGTCATGTCCGAACGGCTTTACACAGGTGATCCGCCGCCGGACAGAGCCGTTTCAGATCACGCCGCGCGCCCGCGCCGACCCTCCACCAGCCACATCGCCAGCACGGCCGCGGCGAGGGCGGCGAGCGCCCACAGGCCGATGCCGAGCGGATAGACCTCGACCCCGCGCACGGTGGCGCTGTCGCTCGGGCGGAAACCGATCCAGTCGGCGCCGCCGAGCCGGCCGCCGCGGGTGATCTGGAGGCGGGGCACGTCGATCCCGCCGCCCAGGGCGGCGACCCGGCGGATCGTGCCGCCGGAGCCCTCGGCCACGCCCTTCAGCCGCTCGGTGTCGCTGAACACGTCGGCGAGTTCGCGCGGATTGGCCGGGCCGACGCTGACGAAGGCGACGAGGCTGCCGGAGCGGATGGTGTGGAGCCCCAGCTGCTCGGCCTCGAAGGTGGCGGTGAACAGGCCGGTCTCCGCCTTCGACAGGTCGAGGCTCCGCTCCTTTCCGGTCGGGCCGGTGATCGTGACGGGACCGGCCTCCTCGGCCATGGTCTGGCGCTCGATGCGGACCTCGCGGCCCCGGCCCGTGGTCTGGGCGCGCAGCGCCTCCTCTTCGAGGGCCGGCTCCTTCATCAGCCAGTGGGCGAGGCGGCGCAGCAGGTCGAGATAGGGGCCGCCCTGCTGGTAGCCGCGGGCCCAGAGCCAGGCCTGATCCGACAGCATCAGGGCGACGCGGCCCTTGTCCTCGCGGGACAGGGCCAGGAGCGGCAGGCCGTTGGCGCCGGACAGGATCGGCTGCACGCCCGGCCGGGTCTGCGCCGAGACGATGCGCAGCCAGTCGCCCCAGGCCGGCGGGTTCGCCTCCGAGCCCGGCAGCGCCCGGGTGACGGGGTGGCGGTGGCCGGTCTCGGTCAGGTTGGCCTTGAACGGCTGCTCGACCACCTTCGCCGACGGGTCGCCCGGCAGGATCGAGGCGAGCCGGGTGCGGGCGAGGCTGGCGGGGCCGGCGAATTCCGGCCCGGCGGCGATCAGCAGCGCGCCGCCCTCGCGGACGTAGCGGACGATGTTGTCGAAATAGGCCTGCGGCAGCACGCTCTGGTTGGCGTAGCGGTCGAAGATGATGAGGTCGAAATCCTTGATCTTCTGGACGAACAGCTCGCGGGTCGGGAAGGCGATCAGCGAGAGCTCGGAGATCGGCGTGCCGTCCTGCTTCTCCGGCGGCCGGAGAATCGTGAAGTGGACGAGGTCGACGGAGGCGTCCGACTTCAAGAGGTTGCGCCAGGTACGCTCGCCCTGGTGCGGCTCGCCGGAGACCAGCAGCACCCGGAGCTTTTCGCGGATTCCCTCGATCGGCAGCACGGCGCGGTTGTTGACCGTGGTGAGCTCGCCGGGCAGCGGCTCGACCTCGATCTCGACCACGTTCGGGCCGCCATGCTCGATATGGGTGGTGAGCGAGAACGGGACGCCGGTGCTGATGCTCTGCCGGTCGATCTCCTCGCCGTCGCGGCGCACGGTGACGGTCGCCGTGCCGGTGCCGCCGCGCTCCATCACCTCGCCGCGCAGGGTAACGTCCTTGCCGACGATGCCGAAGCGGGGCGCCTCCAGCATCTTGATCTGGCGGTCGCGCTCGTTCGGCCTTCCGGTGACGAGGACGTGCAGCGGCGCCTTCAGCCCGAGGGCGCCGAGCGAGGCGGGAATGTCGTGCACCACGCCGTCGGTGAGCATCACCACGCCGGCGATCCGCTCCGGCGGCACGTCGGCGAGCGCCTGGGTCAGCGCGGTGAACAGCTTGGTGCCGTCGTCGCCCTCCGCGCCCTGCGCGTCGCCGACCTCGATGAAGCGGGGCTCGATGTTGGTGAGCGCACCGAAGCGGCGCTCCAGCTCGGCCTTGACCGCCTCCGTCATGGCCGGGCGATCGCCCAGGCTTTGCGAGCCGGAGCGATCGACGACGATGGCCGCCACGTCCTTCACCGGGTCGCGGTCCTCGCGCACCAGCGAGGGGTTGGCGAGCGCGAGCACGACCAGGCCGAGGGCGATGGCCCGCAGCAGCGCCGTGCG
Source organism: Methylorubrum podarium (assembly GCF_040270385.1). Lineage (NCBI taxonomy): Bacteria > Pseudomonadati > Pseudomonadota > Alphaproteobacteria > Hyphomicrobiales > Methylobacteriaceae > Methylorubrum > Methylorubrum podarium. The sequence goes on from NZ_JBELQE010000060.1 coordinate 38,173, forward strand.
CCCGCGGGCCATCACCGCGACGACGGCGAGGATCGCGGCGAGCCCGCCGAAGGCGGCGAGCACCAGCCAGGGGACGAGGGGAGTGAAGCTGAGGCTCAGCATCGGGCGGGGCCTTCAAGCGGGTGGGATTCCCTCCCCCTTGTGGGGGAGGAGAGCGTGCCACGGTTCATCATCGCTACTGTCCCAACCGCTCCAGCAGGGCCGGCACGTGGACCTGGTCGGCCTTGTAGTTCCCGGTCAGCGTGTAGATCACGATGTTGATGCCGCCGCGGAACGCCATCTCGCGCTGGCGCTGGTCGCCGCCGGAGACGGGGTAGAGCGGCTCGCCGCTGCGGCCCACCGCCCAGGCGGCGGCGAGGTCGTTGCCGGTGATGATGATCGGCGTGACGCCGTCGCCCGCCCGTGCCGGGCGACGCTCGCCGCCCTCGCCCGCGGGGGGAATCGTCTCGACCCAGGTCTGGCCGGTGCTGAAGCGGCCGGGGAAGGAATCGACGAGGTAGAACGCCTTGGTCAGGACGTGGTCCTGCGGCACGGGCTCCAGCTCCGGCACCTCCAGGGTCGCCAGCATCTTGCGCAGGTACGCCGTCTCCGGGGTCGGCGGACCGTTCGCGCGGGCGGTCTGGGCGTCGCGGGTGTCGAAGATCACCGTGCCGCCGTTGCGCATGAAGGCGTCGATCTTGCGGATCGCCGCCTCGCTCGGCTGCGGGCGCCCGGCGACGATCGGCCAGTAGATCAGCGGGTAGAAGGCGAGTTCGTCCTTCTCCAGGTTCAGGCCCGCGGGCTCGCCGGGCTCCAGGGCGGTGCGGGCCGCGAGCATCTGGCTCAGGCCCGACAGCCCGGCGCGGCTCGCCGCGTCGGTCGCGGCGTCGCCGGTGACGACGTAGGCGAGCCGGGTGTTGAGGGCCGATTCGATGCCGTTCGGCCGGTTGGCGGCCGGCGCCGGTGTCGCCTCCTGCGCCCGCGCCGGGGGCGGCGCGACGGCGAGGGCGGCGCCGAGCAGCGCCGGCAGGAGCCAAGCGGCGGGCGCGGCCCGGCCGCGCGCGAGCCGGCCGGAACCCCGAAAAAAGCCGCCGAGCCAGAGGCCGGCCAGGGTGTCGAGGGCCAGGAGCGCCAGCGCGAGGCTGAACAGCAGCGCGCGCAGGTCGAGGGTCTCCGCGCCGGCGAGCGAGCCCATCCGGGCGCCCTTCAGACCGGTGAGGTCGAGGGGTTCGAGCCGGTCGCCGGGCACCAGCGCGTTGACGGCAATGCCGCCCTCCGCCGTGCCGTAGAAGCCCGGCGGGTGTTCGGGACCGGCGCGGTCGGCGAAGTCGGCCGGCACGGCGGTGGCGCTCGCCGGGGGTGAGCCCAGCGCGCCGAAACCGTCGAGGGTCAGGCGCGGCGCCAGCAGCGCGGCCTTCGCCTGCCGACCGTCACCCTCGCCGAGCTTGGCCGAGGGGCCGGCGAGGCCGACGACCCGGCGCAGTATGTCCACGAACAGCCCCGACAGCGGCAGGTTCGACCACGTCGTGTCGGCGGTGACGTGGAACAGCACCACGAGCCCCTGCCCCCGCTTGCCGGCCGTAACGATGGGCGTGCCGTCCTGCAACGCCGCCCAGGTCTTGCCGGGCAGGTCGCCGTCGGGCTCGGCGAGGATCTGGCGGCGCACGCCGATATCGGCGGGCGGGTTCAGCCCGGCGAAGGGGCTCTCGGGCGCGAAGGCCGCGAGCGTCTTCGGCCGGTCCCAGGACAGCGTGCCGCCGAGCGAGCGCCCGCCCCGGCGCAGGCGCACCGGTACGAGCGGATCGTTGCCGGCGGCGAGCCGGGGGCCGGCGAAGCGCAGCAGCAGCCCGCCCTCGTCGACGAACTGTTCCACCCGCGCGAGGGTGCGGTCGTCGAGCGCGCCGACATCGGCGAGCGCCAGCACCGAGACCTGGTTGTCGAGCATCTGGCCGATGGATTCGGCGGTGCCCTGGCCGCCGCGGGGCTGCTGCACGTCGGCGAAGGGCGAGAGCGCCTTGGCGAGGTAGTAGGTCGGCGCGAGCAGGGGCTGGGCCTGATCGAGCGTGCCGCCGAAGACGAGGCCGACCCGGCGGCGCTTGCCGCGCTCGTCCATCAGCACGACGGCGCCGGCCGAGCGCTCGCCCTCGATCTCGAGGCGGGCGATGGCGTTGCGCAGTTCCACCGGCAGGTCGAAGCTCACGCTGGTCTCCCGCGCCTCCGGGGCGAGGGTGAAGCGGCTCTCGGCGAGCGGCAGGCCCTTCGGGTCGAGGGCCCGCACCAGCCCCGTGTCGCGTCCGTTGCCTTCCGCCCGCAGCACCTGCGCCGAGAGCTTGTCGCCGGGCTGGGCCGGCGAGCCTTCGAGGGCGAGCGCCGGGGAGCGCTCGGCCCTCAGTACGGTCACGGCGCTGCCGTGGCGGCTCGCCAGCGCGCCGAGCGAGGTGGCGAAGTCGCCGGCGACATCGCCGGTGACATTGCCTTTGCCCGCCCCGCGCACGCCGTCGCTGATCCAGACGATCGAGGCGCCGGGCATCCGCTCCAGGAAGGTGCCGATCGAGGCCAGATGCGCGTCGCGGTCGCCGAGATGCGGGCGCGGCTGGATCGCCCGGAGGCGCTCCAGGGCGGCGGCCGGGGCCTTCGCCTCGAAGGGGGCGGGCGCGTCCGCGCTCGCGACCAGGGCCACCGGGCGCCCGTCGCGGGCGGCGGCCTCGATCTCGTCGGTGGCCGCGCGCAGGCGGTCGCGCCAGTCCTGGGCCGCGACGAAGCCGTTGTCGAGGACGAGGAGCAGGGGTTCTCGCCCCGCGGCGGCGCCGATGCCGCCGGGATTCCACACCGGCCCGGCCACCGCGAGGATCAGGCAGGCGGCGGCCAGGATCCGCAGGATCAGGAGCCAGGGCGGCGTGCGGGCCGGGGTCTCGCGCTTCGGCAGCAGGTCGGCGACGAGCGCCAGCGGCGGGAAGGAGATGCGGCGCGGGCGCGGCGGCGTGACCCGCAGCAGCACCCACAGGGCCGGCAGCGCCACGAGCGCGGCGAGCGCGAGGGGGGCGGCGAAGGTGAGCGGGATCCCGAACAATGCGGTTCGCCTTTCAGCCGAGCCCGCGCGCGGCGGCGACGAGGGTGAGGACCCGCAGGGCCGCCTCGCTCGCCGGCCGGTCGGTGCGGTGGATCGTCAGCGTCCAGCCCCGCTGCCGGGCGATCTCCGACAGGCCGTCGCGGTGGGCGGCGATGCGCGCGCGGTAGGCCTCGCCCCAGGCGCCCGCCTCGCCGATATCGAGGCTCAAGCCGCCTTCGGGGTCGTGCAGCACGGCCTGGCCGGTGAAGGGGAAGGTCTCCTCCACCGGGTCGGCCACCAGCACGAGATGGCCGCGGTTGCCGTGGGCGGAACTGGTCTGCACCGCCTCCCGCACCCGATCGAGGGGGGTGAGGAAGTCGCTCACCAGCACCACCTCGTCGAAGCGGCCGGGGCTCGCGGGCGGCGGCAGGTCCTGGCTCAGTCCGGCCCGGTCGTTGACCAGCGCCTGGGCGAGCGTCTCGACGATGCCGCGGGAGGCGCTGGCGCGGGTGAGCCCGAGCAGGCCGACGCGCTCGCCGCCCTCGACGAAGGTGTCGGCGAGCGCCAGCCCCAGCACCAGCGCCCGCTCGACCTTGGAGGTCTGGGCCAGGTCCGAGGCGAAGCCCATGGAGGCGGAGCGGTCGATCCAGATCCAGATGTTGTGGGCGGCCTCCCACTCGCGCTCGCGCACGTAGAGCCGGTCGTCGCGGGCCGAGCGGCGCCAGTCGATGCGCGCGGCGGCCTCGCCGGTGACGAAGGGACGGAACTGCCAGAAGCTCTCGCCCGGCCCGGCGCGGCGGCGCCCGTGCAGGCCGTGCGCCAGGGTGCCGGAGACGCGGCGCGACTCGAGCACGAGCCGCGGCATCACCTCGGCCAGCGCGAGCGCGCCGCCGGTCTCGGATCCGCCGGGGCGGCGGCGCTCGGCCTCGACGAGCCGGGTGGAGGCCATCCGCGGCGGACTCAGAGCTTGGCGGCGAGCTGGCCGATCAGGCCGGTCACCGTCTCGCCGTCGGCCCGCGCGGCGAAGGTCACCGCCATGCGGTGCTTGAGCACCGGCTCGGCGAGCGCCTTCACGTCGGCCACGGAGGGGGCGACCCGGCCCTCGATCAGCGCGCGGGCGCGGACGGCCAGCGTCAGCGCCTGGCTCGCGCGGGGACCCGGCCCCCACAGCAGTTTTTTGGCAATGGCCGGGTCGCCACCTTCCGGCCTCGCCGAGCGCACGAGGTCGAGGATGGCATCGACCACGGCGTCGCCCACGGGCAGGCGCCGGACGAGGCGCTGCGCGGTGAGCAGCTGCTCGGTGTTCATCACCGCCCTGGCCTGCGCGTCCTCGACGCCGGTGGTCTCGATCAGGATGCGGCGCTCGGCGGCGCGGTCGGGATAGCCGACGTCGATCTCCAGGAGGAAGCGGTCGAGCTGCGCCTCGGGCAGCGGATAGGTGCCCTCCTGCTCGATCGGGTTCTGGGTCGCGAGAACGTGGAAGGGCCGCGGCAGGTCGTGGCGCTCGCCCGCCACCGAGACGAAGTGCTCCTGCATCGCCTGGAGCAGGGCCGATTGCGTGCGCGGGCTGGCGCGGTTGATCTCGTCGGCCATCAGGAGCTGGGTGAAGACCGGCCCCTTGACGAAGCGGAAGGAGCGGCGGCGCTCGGCATTCTCGTCGAGGATCTCGGTGCCGAGGATGTCGGAGGGCATCAGGTCCGGCGTGAACTGCACCCGGCGGGCATCGAGGCCCAGCACCGTGCCCAGCGTCTCGACCAGCTTGGTCTTGGCGAGGCCCGGCAGGCCGACGAGCAGGCCGTGGCCGCCGGCCAGGATGGTGATGAGCGCCAGATCGACGATCTTTTCCTGGCCGAAGATCACCCCGTGGATCGCCTCCCGCGCCTGCCCGATCGCGGCGAGGCAGGTCTCGGCGGTGGCGACGATCCCGTCGTCGAGGCTCGTCGTGCTGGCCGGTCCGGCGCCCTGTGCCATGAAGTGAACCTTGCGATGACCGGGCGCGGATGCCCGGAAAGTGCGGAGTCTGGCGCCGAACGCGGGCCGAACGCAAGCGCGGCGCTGCCGCGCGGCAGTTCGGCACTATATGGCGGACGTCGCGGGCAGCGCAGGACACCCGCGACATCGTGCATCGCGGGCGGGGCGTGCGCCCCGGGGAACGGGAGGCGGGACCGGATGACGGACGAGGAGCGCGCGGCCTTTCCCGACGGGTGGGAAGCCTTCACCGATCCGGGCTTCATCGCCCATGTCGGCCCCGTCTGTCACCGCACCGTCGAGGGCCGGAAGGAATTCGCCTTCCGGACGGAGGAGACGCACGGCAACCTGCTCGGCATCGTCCACGGCGGCATGCTGCTCACCTTCGCCGACCGGGCGCTCAGCATCGTGGTGCGCGACGCCTATGACGGCGCGCGGGTCGTGACCGTCGAGATGTCGAGCCAGTTCGTCGGCGCCGCGCAGATCGGCGACATCGTCGAGACGGTGCCGGAGATCGTGCGCACCACCGCCTCCCTCGCCTTCGTGCGCGGCACCCTGACCAGCGGCGGCCGGCCGCTCGCGGCGGTGACGGGCATCTGGAAGGTTCTGCGCGACAAGCCGGGCGATCGTTCATGACCTCCGACGACCCCTCCGACGACCCGGCTCTCGCCCGCCTCAGCGCCGCCCTCGGCGCGATCGGCACGGATCCGGCCAAGCGCGGCCTGCCGCCGGTGGAGCGCTGGAATCCGGAGCATTGCGGCGACATCGACATCCGCATCGCCGCCGACGGCACGTGGTTCCACAACGGTTCGCCGATCCGGCGGCCGAAGCTCGTGAAGCTCTTCGCCTCGATCCTGCGCAGGGAGCCGGACGGCTCGACCGTGCTCGTCACCCCCGCCGAGCGGGTGCGGATCCAGGTGGACGACGCGCCCTTCGCGGCGGTCGAGATGGCGGTGGAGGGCGCGGGCGAGGCGCGCCGCATCGCCTTCCGCACCAATGTGGACGACCTCGTGCCGGCCGGCGCCGAGCACCGCCTGCGCTTCGAGGACGGGGCGGAGGGGCTCAAGCCCTATCTCCATGTCCGCCGCGACCTCTGGGCCCTGGTGAGCCGCCCGCTCACCTACGACCTCGTGGAGATGGGCGAGGCGCGCGCGATCGACGGGCAGGAATGGTTCGGGCTCTGGGCCGGGGGGCATTTCCACCGCATCGCCCCCGCCGGGGAGGCCGCGTGAGGCTGCCCGGCGACGCGGCGGGCCCGCAGGGGCAGGGATTCGGCCTCGATGCCTTCCTCGCACGGGCCGAGAACCGCCTGAGCCACGTGCCGCCGGGGCCGGGCGTGCCGCTGGCGAACCCGCGCGGCGACCACGACCTCCAGCCGGAGGGGATGGCCGTCGCGCCCGCCACGCCGCACCGGCCCGCCGCGGTGCTGGTGCCGGTGATCGACCGCCCCGAGGGCGTGACGCTGCTGTTCACGCAGCGGGCGGCGCATCTGCGCGACCATTCCGGGCAGGTCGCCTTCCCCGGCGGCAAGGTCGATCCCGAGGACACCTCGCCGATCGACACGGCCCTGCGCGAGGCGCGGGAGGAGATCGGCCTGGAGAGCGCGGCGGTGCGCCCGCTCGGCTATCTCGATCCCTATCTCTCCGGCACCGGCTTCCTCGTCGAGCCGGTGGTCGGCCTCGTGACGCGCGAGGCCGTTCTCGACCCGAACCCGGCGGAGGTGGCGACCGTGTTCGAGGTGCCGCTCGCCTTCCTGATGGACCCGGCGCGGCATCTCGTCCGCTCGGCGGAATGGAGGGGCCGGACGCGCTATTTCTACGCCATCCCCTTCGCGGAGCACCTGATCTGGGGCGTCACGGCGGGGATCGTGCATAACCTCTACGAACGCCTCTACGCCTGAATGCCTGGCCCGAATGCTTGGCCTGAATGCCTGACGGGCGCCCCGCGGCCCCTCGCTGATCGCACCCCATGCTCCGTCTCGTCCTGCAGGAACTCCTCCTGTTCTCCCTACCCTTCCTGGCCTTCGCGGCGTGGCTGCTCTTCGCCCGCCGCTCGCCGCTCGACCACGCGGAGTGGAAGCCGCAATGGACGCGGCTGGTGCTGGCCGGCCTGTTCGTCGTCATCGCCTCCCTCGTCATGACCGGGCTGACCGGGCAGCGCGTGCAGGACGGCTACGAGCCGCCGCGCTACGAGAACGGGCGGCTGGTGCCGGGGCATTTCCGGTGATCGCCGACGCGCCCTCGCCCCTTGCTTCGCCCCTTGCCGCGGACGGCCCGGCCCGCCTCCTGGCGCGGGCGGGCGTGCGGGCCTGCCTTGCGGCGCTCGACGCGCCGGGCGAGGAGACGCGCCTCGTCGGCGGCTGCGTCCGCGACGCGCTGCTCGGCGCGATCGTCAGCGACATCGACCTCGCCACCACGCTTCCGCCCGAGGCGGTGACGGAGCGCGCCCGCGCCGCCGGGATCAAGGCGGTGGCGACCGGCATCGAGCACGGGACGGTCACCCTCGTCGTCGAGGGGCAGCCGCACGAGGTGACGACGCTGCGCGAGGACGTGGAGACCGACGGGCGCCACGCGGTGGTGCGCTTCGGCCGCGATTTCGCGCGCGATGCCGAGCGGCGCGACTTCACCATCAACGCGCTCTCGCTCGACGCGCGGGGGCGCCTGCACGACACGACCGGGGGCGTGGCCGACCTCGCCGCGGGCCGGGTGCGCTTCATCGGCGACGCCGCGACCCGCCTGCGCGAGGATGCCCTGCGGCTCCTGCGCTTCTTCCGCTTCCACGCCCGCTACGGGCACGGTGCGCCCGATCCCGAGGGGCTCGCCGCCGCGATCGCGGCCCGCGACGGCCTCGACCGGCTCTCGCGGGAGCGGGTGCGCGCCGAGTTCCTGAAGCTGCTGCTCGCCCCCCGCGCCGTGGACGCGGTGGCGATCCTCAGCGAGACCGGCCTGCTGCTGCGCATCCTCGGCGGCGTCGGCGAAGGCGGCCGGCTCGCCCGCAGCGCGGCGGCCGCGCCGCCTCTCGACGCCGTCGCCCGCTTCGCGGCGCTCGCCGTGCGGACGGTCGAGGACGCGGACCGGCTGCAGGCGAGCCTTCGCCTGTCGCGGGCCGAGCACGCGCACCTGACCGGCTACGCCGCGGCGCTCGCCGTGCTCCACGACCGGCCGGTGATCGCCGCGGAGGCGATGCCGGCCCTCGTCGCCACCCACGGCGCGGAGACGCTGCGCGCGGTACTGACCGCAATCGATGGCGAGCCGCGCCCGCTCGTCACGCCGGACGCGCGCGCCGCGTTCGACCGGATGGAGGCCGCCGGCACGCGTCCCGTCTTCCCGGTGGCCGGCGCCGACCTCGTGGCGCGGGGCGTGCCGCCGGGCCGGGCGGTCGGAGCGGGTTTAAGGGCGGCCCGGGAACTTTGGCTCGCCAGCGGCTGCCCGGACGATGCCGAGGCCCGCGAGCGGCTGATCGCGCGGGCGCTGGAGGTGGCGAGGGCGTAGGAAGACGGTGTCCGGTGGATCGCCTCGGTCGGAGCATGGCCTGTCTCCTCCCCCTTGTGGGGAGGGGTTCGGGGTGGGGGTGGTGCAGAAGGCACCGCACCGCCGCGTTCTGAACCACCCCCACCTCCTGCCTCCTCCCCACAAGGGGGAGGAGAGAAGCGG
>NZ_JBELQE010000061.1:0-69262 GCF_040270385.1 Methylorubrum podarium
GGCAGAAGACGGTGCGCACGGCCTACAGCTATTTCGTCGATCTCGCCGTCGGCCTCTGCGCCGGGGAGATCGCCCTGGTGCGCCGGATCTGGGCGGACGGCAGCGAACTCGACCTGACGACGCTGAACTGGCGTGTCCATACCGGCTCGGCGACGCAGGCGCCCGACCCGCTCATCGTCGCCAAGGAGGGCGCGGACGACGCGCCGGCCTATCGCGGCCTCGCCTACATCGTGTTCGAGCGCCTGCCGCTCGCCGCCTTCGGCAACCGCGTCCCGCAATTCGCCTTCGAGGTGATCCGCCCCGTCGCCGGGCTGGCGGACAGGATCCGCGCGGTCTGCCTGATCCCCGGCTCCACCGAGTTCGGCCTCGACCCGCTCGCCGTCAGCGAGGATGCCGGGTTCGGCGCGACGAAGCCGGCAAACCGTTTCCAGTTCCAGGGTGCCAGCGACGTCGTCGCCTCCCTCGACGCGCTCCAGGCCCTGTGCCCGCGGCTCGAACGGGTCTCGGTGGTGACGAGCTGGTTCGGCGACGACCTGCGCGCCGGGCACTGCACCGTGACGCCGCGGGTCGATTCGGCGACGAAGGCGACGCCGGGCGAGCCCTGGGCCGTGGCCGGCCTGAGCCGGGCCGCGGCGCGGGCCGTCTCCCGCTCCGGCGAGACACCCGCCTATGGCGGCACGCCGTCCGATGCCGGGCTCGGGCGGCTGGTGGCGGAGCTGAGCCGCCGCGGCCTCTCGGTCGTGCTCTATCCCTTCGTGATGATGGACGTGCCGGCCGGCAACGCCCTGCCGGACCCATATCGCTCCGGCGAGAGCCAGCCGGCCTATCCCTGGCGCGGACGCATCACCTGCGATCCCGCCCCCGACCGCGCCGGCAGCCCGGACGGCACGGGCGCCGCCGCCGATCAGGTCGCGGCCTTCTTCGAGGGTCCGCAGGGCTATCGGGCAATGGTCCTGCACTATGCCGGCCTCGCCGCCGGCTGGGCGGCGGCGGGGGCGCCGCTGGCCGGCTTCATCCTCGGCAGCGAGTTCGTGGGCCTCACGCGAGTGCGCGGGCCGGCCGGCGCCTATCCGGCGGTCGAACAGCTCCGGCGTCTCGCGGGCGAGGTCCGCGCCCGCCTCGGGAGCGGCGTCGGCCTCGTCTACGCCGCCGACTGGACCGAGTACGGCGCCCATGTCCGCGAGGGCGGCGCCTTCGTGCGCTTCCCCCTCGATCCGCTCTTCGCCGATCCGGCCGTCGCGGCGGTCGGCATCGACTACTACCCGCCGATCTCGGACTGGCGCGACGGGTCCGATCACCGCGACGCGGCCGAGGCGGCAAGCCCCTACGACCGCGCCTATCTCGAAACGCGTCTCGGCGCCGGCGAGGCGTTCGACTGGTACTACGCCAGCCCCGAGGACCGGGACGTGCAACGCCGCACGCCGATCACCGACGGCGCCTACGGCAAGCCGTGGATCTACCGGGCCAAGGATCTGGTCGCGTGGTGGTCGAACCCGCATGTCGAGCGGGCCGGCGGCGTCGAGACCGGGCCGACGGCCTGGATGCCGGGGGCCAAGCCGATCTGGCTCACCGAGATCGGCATCCCCGCGGTCGATCGCGGTACCAACGGGCCGAACGTCTTCCCCGATCCGAAATCGTCGGAGAACGCGCTCCCACCCTTTTCCCGCGGCACCCGCGACGACCTGATCCAGGCCCGCGGCCTCGACGCGATCCTCTCGCGCTTCGATGAGGAGGCGGACGATTTCGAGCCGGCTCACAATCCGGTCTCGCCCGTCTATGGCGGCCGGATGATCGCTGCCGAAAACATCTCCGTCTGGGCCTGGGACGCGCGGCCCTTCCCGGCCTTCCCCGACTTCACGACCGTATGGTCGGACGCCGCCAACTGGGCGCTCGGCCACTGGATCACCGGCCGGATCGAGGGGCTGGAACTCGACCGGCTGATCGCGGCGATCCTCCGTGATCTCGGCATCGACGCGCCCCTGGACATCGACGCCGCCGGCTTCCTCGACGGCGCCGTGCTCGATCGGCCGCTCTCCGCCCGCGAGGCGCTGGAGCCCCTCGCCCGCCTGTTCGGCCTCGACGTCTCGGTCTCGGCCGGGACGCTGCGCATTCGCGACGGGCGGGCGGGCGCCCCCGCCGCCCTGGAGGCGGGCGACCTCGTCCTCGGCGAGGGCGAGACGGCGCCCCTGCGCCGGGTGCGGGCGCAGGAGAGCGAGCTGCCGCGCTCCGTCGCGGTCGGCTTTTCCGACGGCGAGAGCCCGGATTACCGCCGCGCCGCCGTGTCCGCCGCGCGCCCGGCCGGGGCGCGGCGGCAGGAGGTGCGCATCGATGCGGCCCTCGTCACCCGGCGCGACGCCGCGCAGGCGCTGGCGGAGACCGTCCTCGACGCGGCGCTCGCGGGCCGCGACACGGCGGCCTTCGGGGTGAGCCCGCGCCGGATCGACCTGGAGCCCGGCGACCTCGTGGCCCTTCCCGACGAGACCCGCGGCGCGCTCCACCGGATCACCCGCATCGACGACGCCCCGACGGGCCGCCGGATCGAGACCCGGGCGGTGCCGCTGTCCCGGCCCGATCCCGCCCCCGCCGCGCCGGTCGCGCGACCGGGCCGGAGGCCGCCGGCCGTGCCGGGTCCGGTCTTCGCCCTGCCGCTCGTCCTGCCGGTGGAGCGGGGCGATCCGGTGCCGCTCTCCTATCTCGCCGTCTCGGCCGATCCCTGGCCCGGCGCCGTCGTGGTCTGGCGCTCGGCCGGCGAGGGGGCGCCGTTCCTGCCCCACCGCAGCCTCGACCACCCGGCCTGCCTCGGCCGCACCCTGACCCCGCTGCCGCCGGGCCCGCTCTGGCGCTTCGACCGCAACGCCCGCCTCGACGTCACCCTGCGCCACGCGGAGGGCCTGAGCGCGGTCGGCGAGACCGCAGCACTCGCGGGCGGCAACCTGTTCGCGCTGATCGGCCCGGACGGGGCGGTCGAGATCCTGTCCGCGGCGAGAGCCGAGCTGGTCGGAGCGGAGACGTGGCGGCTCTCGGGCCTGCTGCGGGGACTGGCCGGCAGCGAGGCCGCCGCGGGCCGGCCGGCGGGGACGGGCAGCCTGATCGTGCGCCTCGACGACGGCGCCGTCCGGCCGCTGATCGACCGGCTCGACGAGGCCGGCCGCCGTTTCCTCTACCGCGTCGGCCCGGCGGAGCGCGATCCGGCCGATCCCGCGGTCGTGGGCTTTACGGCGACGGCGGACCTGACCGTCTTCGTGCCGCTCAGCCCGGTCCACCTGCGCGGCCGGCGCGAGGCCGGCGGCGTCCGCTTCAGCTGGACCCGCCGGGCACGGCGCGACGCCGATGCCTGGGAGCCGGCGGACGTGCCCCTCGACGAGGGTGCCGAAGGCTACCGCCTCGACATCCTCGCCGAGGACGGGCGGATCCTGCGCAGCCTGGGCGCCGACACGACGAGCGTCCTCTACGCCAGCGCCGACGAGATCGCCGATTTCGGCGCGCCGCACCGAGATCGACGCGGCGGTGGTGCAGCTCGGCCGGCTCGCCGGCCCCGGCCCCGCCCGCCGGGCGCGGGTGAGCCTGCGGACCGTGTGACCGCCGATCCCATCCGATCCCCGACGGAGAGGCCCATGGCCGACACGACCCCGAGCCTCGCCCTGCCGCTGATCGCGGGGGGCCAAGCGCAGAAGCACGTCACCCACAACGAGGCGCTGGCGCTGCTCGACGCGCTGGTGCAGCTCGCCGTCCTCGACAAGGACCGCGCCGCCCCGCCCGCGCGCCCCGCCGAGGGCGACCGCTACCTGATCGCCGCGGGCAACCCGAGCGGTGCCTGGACCGGCTGGGCCGGCCGCATCGCCCGCTTTCAGGACGGGGCGTGGCTGTCCCTCGAGCCGCGGGCGGGCTGGACCGCCTTCGTCGCCGACGAGGCCGAACTCTACCTCTTCACCGGTTCGGCCTGGAGGCCGCTGCGCGCCACGCTCACCATTCTCGACGGGCTGACCCGCCTCGGGGTCGGCACGGGGGCGGATGCGGACAATCCTTTCGCGGCCAAGCTCAACAAGGCGCTCTGGACCGCCCTGACGAGCGCGGAGGGCGGCAGCGGGGACCTGCGCTACACCCTCAACAAGCAGGCGGCCGGCAACGTCCTCTCCCTGCTGATGCAAACCGGGTTTTCCGCCCGCGCCGAGATCGGGCTGACCGGCGACGACGACCTTCACGTGAAGGTCTCCCCGAACGGCGGCGACTGGTTCGAGGCGCTGCGGATCGACCGCGCCACGGGGCGGGTCGCCTTTCCCGGCCGCGTCAGCGTCGCGGACGTGCCGGTGCTGACCGCGCAGGTGATCGCGGGCAATAGCGGGCCGGGGCCCGTGCCGGCCGGGGCGACGCGGTACTTCACCAATGCCCTCATCGGCGGACATCAGAGCGAGGTCTACGCCGCCGCCGGCCGGCGGGGACAGTTCCGGTCCCTGCGGGTCGTGACGCAGGGCGCCCCGGGTGCCGGCCAGAGCTGGACCTTCACGCTCCAGAAGCTGTTCACCGACACCGCCCTGACCTGCACGATCTCGGGAAGCGGCTCCAATCAGGCGGCCGACCTCGTCAACAGCGCGGTCTTCGACGGATCGGACCGCTGGTGCCTCAGGATCGTGTCGAGCGCCGGGGCGGCGCCCACGACCAACATCCTGTTCTCGCTGGTGTTCGAGGGCCTGGATTAGGCCGCCCGCCCCTCGAGACCCGTTCCCCTCGACATCGGAGATCGACGATGGACCTCAGCGCCGTCGGTCGCGCCGTGCTGATCGCCCGGGAGGGGCGGCGGCTGGACGCCTATCGCGACAGCGAGGGCATCTGGACCATCGGCGTCGGCCACACCGCCGCCGCGGGTCCGCCGGTGCCGCGGGCGAGCCTGCGCATCGGCGCGGCGGAGGCGGACGCGGTCTTCGCCCGCGACGTGGCGGCCTTCGTGCGCACCGTCGCCGAGGCGATCCCCGAGCCGCTGCCGCAGCACGCCTTCGACGCGCTGGTCTCCCTCTGCTTCAACATCGGCCCGGCGGCCTTCCGGCGCTCCACGGTGCTGCGGCGCCTGCGGGCCGGCGACCGGGCCGGCGCGGGCGAAGCGATCCTGATGTGGAACCGTCCGGCGGCGATCATCCCCCGCCGCCAGGGCGAGTTCGACCAGTTCCACACGCCCTACCCGACCGCCCTGCCGCGGGCCCGCCGCGGCGATGCGCTGCCCGTCTCCGCGCCCGCCCCGTCCTCGCCGCCCGCTGCCAGGCCCGGCTGGTTCACGCGCGCGCGGAACTGGCGGAACTGGCTGCGGGACCGGCTTCGCGCCCGCCGCTGAACGCGTCCTCTTCTCACCTTACCCTTCGCGCCCGAAAGGATCGCCGCCATGACGCCCACCGCCGACTTCGCCCGAACCGTCGCCAGGGTCGTCCTGGTCGGGCCGGCCCTGCCGCCGCTCCTCCTGCTCGGCGGCTGCGCCCCCGCCCACGCGGCGGCGCTCGCCGTTGCCGACGCCGCCTTGTTCGTCCTGCCCTGGGGCGACGCCGTGCTGGCGCTCGCGCAAGGGTTGGCCGCGCTGCTGACGCCGGTGCTCGTCGCCGCGCTCGCGGCGGCCCTCGCCCGCTTCGGCGGCCCCCTGCGCCTGCTCCTCACGCAGGCTCTGGTCGAGCGCCTCGTGCGCAACGCCACCGATTTCGCCCTGAACGCCGTCGCCGGTGCCGTCCGCGGGCGGCGGCTGACCGTTTCCGTCGGCTCGGCGGTGATCGCGCGCGCCGTGCAGCGGGCACTCGATCAGGCGCCGGCCTGGCTGATCCGGGCGGCGGGCGGCGGCGAGGGTGTCGCGGAGAAGGTGTTCCGGTCCCTGCCCCTGGAGGCGGCGGCGACCGCCGGCAACACCCTCGAACCGGCCCTGGAGCGCGCCCTGGGAAGCGGGTCCGCGCGTGAGGCCGCCCGCGGGGGCCGCGAGACCGCCTGACGCCCTGGTGCCGCGCAACACCGGAGGCGACGATCCGGGCGACGTGCCGGGAGTGGGAACCATGGACAAGATCGCCGCGGAAGCCGCGCACCTCCTCTTCGCCGACGGAGGCGTCGGCTGGATCGTCGCGGTGCTGCTGGGGCTCGCCTGCTTCCACCTCTACCGTGACGGCCTGCGCGTGCTGGAGGCGCGCATCGCCGAGACGGGCGCCACCGCCGCGGCGCTGGAGCGCGCCTCCCAGACCAATGCGGCGGTGGCCGCCGCCCTGGAGAGCCGCACCCGCGTGCTGGAGGATCTGGTCCGGCTCACGGGCGAGACCGCCCGGGCGGTCTCGCACAGCGACGAGCGCGCGCGGGAACGGTTCGAGGATCTGCTGCGGCGCATCGGCGAGCTGCAGCACCGGCCGAACCCCTGACCGCCGAACCTCTGACCCATGAGAGGGAGTTTCCCATGCCTGCCCCTGCTTCCGCCGCCGGCCCGGCTCCGGCCGCGCGGGCCTCGCGCCGAAGCCGCTCCCGGGCCGCCGCCGGCCGCCTGGAGGTGGCGCGCCGCGGCTTCGAGCGCTCGCTGATCACCCTGCGCCGGGCCGCCCTCGACGCCGTCGACAGCGGGAATCTGGCGAGCTTGACCCTGCGCCTGTGCTGCGACCCTCGCCTTCGCGCGCGGACGGAAGGAACGGCGTGAGGGGGGCGTGCGCAATCCCGCCCCGGGAACCGCGGGGCCGGTCCCGCCTTGTCCTCGACAACTGCGCCGACTCAGGACATGGCCCGCGACCGCAAGACAGCTTTCATGCCGAGTTTCACGCTCGGCGCGGCGGCCCGCACGAACATTCAGGGCGCATTCAGTGCGCTGGCGCGACAGTCGCCCCCGATGCGCCAAGCTCTCGCCCTGCTGATCGTCGTCTCGACCGCCGCGGTCCTCGCGGCGGGGGCGGTCGGCCCGCTCGCCGAGGAGACCGGTGCCCTCGCGCCGGTCCCGGTCCAGCGGGAGCCGCTGAACCGCGGCGACAACTGCCTGTCGCCCGCGGACCTGCGCGAGGCGGTGGCCGAGAAGCGCGTCGTGCCGCCCATCGCCGCGATCCGCGCGGCGCGCCAGATCATCCCCCGCGCCGAGATCCAGCGCGCCAGCCTGTGCCGGCACGAGACGGGGCTCGTCTACCTGCTGACGGCCTTGCGCCGGGACGGGCAGTTCATGCACGTCATGGTCGATGCCCAGTCGGGACAGGTGAGCGGGCAGTGGTAAGGGGCGGTGCGCCGCCCGTGACGAGGAGGAACCGACCGTGCGTCTGCTCGTGGTCGAGGATGACCGTGACATCAACCGGCAGGTCGTCGCCGCGCTGGAAGAGGCCGGCTACGTCGCCGACAAGGCGTTCGACGGCGAGGAGGGCGGCTATCTCGGCGAGAACGAGCCCTACGACGCGATCATCCTCGATATGGGCCTGCCCAAGGCCGACGGCGTCACCGTGCTCCAGAACTGGCGCCGGGCCGGGGTGAAGACCCCCGTCATCATCCTCACCGCCCGCGACCGCTGGTCCGACAAGGTGGACGGCTTCGACGCGGGCGCCGACGACTACGTCACCAAGCCCTTCCACATGGAGGAGCTGATGGCCCGGGTGCGCGCGATTCTTCGCCGCGCGGCCGGTCATGCCAGCAGTCAGATCGCCTGCGGTCCCGTCACCCTCGACACCCGCTCGGGCCGCGTCTTCGTCGACGGCGCCCCGATCAAGCTGACGAGCCACGAGTACCGGCTGCTCTCCTACCTGATGCACCATACCGGCCGCGTCGTCTCCCGCGCCGAGCTGACCGAGCACCTCTACGACCAGGATTTCGACCGCGATTCCAACACGATCGAGGTGTTCGTCGGGCGGCTGCGCAAGAAGCTCGCCGTGGACCTGATCCAGACCGTGCGGGGATTGGGCTACCTGATCGATCCGAACCAGCCGGCGGGGCGGGGTTGAGCAGGGCGGAGCCGGCGGGGCGACGGCGGAATGCCTTGGCAACCGGCGACGCCCTGTCCTAGATTCGACATGTCGGACGAGACGGTCACTCGAGGACCGGCTTGGACCGCGCCATCCACGTAGACGGTTTTTCGCCCAGGCGATCGATGCTCGCGACGACACCGACATCTCCGCATCGGACGCGCCTCGGCAGCCTCCTGGCCGGCTTGAGCGCCCTGGCTTCACTATGGCCGTCCTCGACCGCGCCGTTGCGTTATCCCCATCGCGACGAGGCGGAGGCCCTGCTCGGCGACGGCCTCAGGATCGGAGACGACCTGCGCGTCGTGATCGAGCGCGAGCGGGCGCGTGCGCAAGCCGCGGCGAACTAAGACGCCGGCCCGGCAGGCGGGGCCGACCGATCAGGGCAAGGCCGATCCGCTCCGCGAGGCGTCCGTCGTGATCGAGCGCGGGGCCTACTGGCGTGGCCCTCTGCCGCCCCCCGCCGTCATCGAGGAGTTCCGGGAACTCGTCCCGGACGCGCCCGAGCGCATCTTCCGGCAGTGGGAGGGAGAGTCCGAGCACCGCCGTGCCTACGAGAAGGCGGCACTCGAAGCCTCCATTCGGCGCGATCTGATCGGTCAGATCAGCGCGACGCTGTTCGCCCTCTCGGCCCTTGCCGTCGCCGTCGTCGCGCTCTGGATGGGCGAGCCCTGGGTCGCCGGGGTCATCGGCGGAGGAACCATCGTCTCCGTCGTCGGTGCCTTCCTGTACCGGCGCGGGCCGGACCGGACGAAGGACGAGGCGAGCGACAGCCCGCAGACGAAACCGCGCCGATGACCGACCGCTTCGCCTGGCTCCCCTTGCGCCGCCGCTCCATCGCGGTCCGGCTCGCGGTGTCCTCGTTCCTGTCGAGCACCGCGATCCTCGTCATCGCGGCCTTCATCCTCACCACGCTCTACCGCGAGAACACCGAGCGCGCCTTCGACAGCCGCCTGCTCGTCTTCGCCAACAACCTCGCCACCGACCTGGTCAGCCCGAGCGAGCCGGAGACGCGCTCCTTCTCGCTGGGCGATCCGCGTTTCGACCTGCCGCTGTCGGGCTGGTACTGGCAGGTCGGGCGCCCCGACGCGAAGCCGCGGGACCTGCGCACCTCGCGCTCGCTCGTCGGCGTGCCGCTCAAAGGGCCCGATCAGGCCGGCACCGCGACCATCGGCCAGATCCGCCAGGGCTACGGCAAGGGCCAGGACGACCGGACCCTGCGCATCGTCGAGCGCGACGTCGATGTCGGCGCCGACGGGCGCTACACCGTGCGGGTGGCGGGACCCGCCGACGAGATCGTCAACGACGTCGAGCGCTTCCGCTTCTCGCTGTTCATGACCTTCGGCCTGCTCGGCTTCTCGCTCGCAGCGACCGCGCTCCTGCAGATCCGCTTCGGCCTCGCGCCGTTGCGCAAGCTGCGCACCGCGCTCGGCACGATCCGCCGCGGCGAGGCCGACCGGATCGACGGCGAGTACCCGCGCGACATCGCCCCGCTCGCGGGCGAGATCAACCTCCTGATCGAGACCAACCGCGAGATCCTGGAGCGCGCCCGCACCCAGGTCGGCAACCTCGCCCACGCCCTGAAGACGCCGCTCTCGATCATCGTCAACGAGGCCGGCGGCAGCGACGCCCCGCCGGAACTGTCGGAGAAGATCCGCGAGCAGGCGGCGGTGATGCGCGATCAGGTGAACTACCATCTCGACCGCGCCCGCGCCGCCGCGCTCGCCGGCACGCTGGGCACCTCCACCGAGGTCGAGCCGGCGCTCGCCGGCCTCGTGCGCACCTTCGGAAAGATCTACCGCGACAAGGACATCGCCTACGAGGTCCATGTCCCGCCGGGCCTGCGCTTCCGCGGCGAGAAGCAGGATTTCGAGGAGATGATCGGCAACCTCGTCGACAACGCCTCGAAATGGGCGGCGGGCCGGGTCTCGATCTCCGCCGCGCCGACGGGCGAGCACGATTATCCCCACCTGCTCGTGGCGGTGGAGGATGACGGGCCGGGCCTGCCGGAGGAGGACCGCGCGGCGGTGCTCAAGCGCGGCCGGCGCCTCGACGAGACCAAGCCCGGCTCCGGCCTCGGCCTGTCGATCGTGGCGGACCTGGCCGCGCTCTATCGCGGCCGGTTCCGCCTGGAGGCGGCGGCGCTCGGGGGCCTGCGCGCGGTGATCGAGGTGCCGGGCGACGCGCCCGCGGGGGCCGGACAACGCTGAGTCGCAGCGGGCTCCGCGACGGTTACGGACCGGTCCGCCTGTGCTATGGCCGTGCTTCGCTCCCCGCGCGTGACGACGTGTCGCCCGGAAGCGATGTCGTGCGGGCCCCGCTCGGGCTCTACACGGGGCCGAGCTGAAAATTTTGGGTCTGATGACGGCGATCTGGTTCATCCTGGCGGCCATGACCGGCGCGGCCGTGTTCGCGCTGCTCTGGCCGATGTCGCGCCGCCGCCGGCCGGGGGCCGGACCGGAGGCGGAGGGCGGCGACGGTCTCGCCACCGAGACCGGCTTCTACGAGGACCAGCTCGCCGAGATCGAGCGCGATCTCGGCCGCGGCCTCATCGCCCCGGCCGAGGCCGAGGCCGCGCGCGCCGAGGCCGCGCGCCGGCTGCTGCGGGCGAGCCGCGAGGAGCGGGCCGAGGCGTCGGCCGCCGCGCCGATCGCCGAGCCGCATCTGCGCCAGCGCCGGGCGGCCTCCGCCTTCGCGCTGTCCACGATCCCCCTCGTCGCCCTCGTCGTCTACGGCCTCTACGGCTCGCCGAATCTCCCCTCGCAGACCGACGCCGACCGCAAGGCGACCCGGGCCGGCGCGCAGGATCTGATGACGGCCATCGGCCAGATCGAGGCGCGGCTCGCCAACCACCCGGACGATGCCCGTGGCTGGAGCGTGCTCGGGCCGGTCTACATGCGGCTCGGGCGGTTCGACGACGCGGCCCGCGCCTACGCGGCCCTGGTCCGCCTCAAGGGCGAGGACGCCCACGCCCTGTCCGATTGGGGCGAGGCGCTCGTCGCGGCGGCCGACGGCACGGTCTCGCCGGAGGCGCGCAAGGTGCTGGGCCGGGCCCTCGCCGCCGATCCGAAGGCGGCCAAGCCCCAGTTCTATCTCGCCCGCGGCGACGAGCAGGCCGGCGACGTCGCCGGCGCCGTGCGGCGGCTCGAGGCGATGGCGGCCTCCGCGCCCGCGGACGCCCCCTGGCTGCCGACGGTGCGGGAGAATCTTTCTCGGCTGAAGGGCGAGACCGTCTCCGGGTCGGCGGCCGAGGGCGGCGGGGACGGCACCAAGGACGGCGCCAAGGAAGGAACTCGGCAGGGATCGAGGGCCGAGGCCCCGGTGGCCGGGCCCGGCAGCAACATCCAGGCGCTGCCGCCCTCCGAGCGGATCGACGCGATCCGCGGCATGGTCGAGGGGCTGGAGCGGCGCCTCGCCAAGCAGGGCGGCTCCGCCGATGAGTGGCTGCGCCTCGTGCGCTCCCACGCGGTGCTCGGCGAGCGCGACAAGGCGCTCGACGCCCTGGAACGGGCACGCAAGGCGTTTCGCGACGACGGGGGAGCCCTGGCACGCTTCGACGGGCAGGCCCACGAACTCGGCCTCGCCGGGGCAGGGACACCGCCGAAGCCCGAGACCGGCGACAAGGCCGGCGAGCGGATCGGGGAGAAGACCACCGTCGAGCCCGACGCCGCGGCCGCCGCGGTCAAGGCGATGCCGCCGGCCGAGCGCGAGGCGGCGATCCGCGGCATGGTCGCGAGCCTCGACCGGCGGCTCGCCGCCAAGGGCGGCTCCGCCGACGAGTGGATGCGGCTCGTGCGCTCCTACGGCGTCCTCGGCGACCGCCCGGCCGCGGCGCAGGCGCTCGACCGGGCCAAGATGGCGCTCGCCGCCAACCCGACCGCGGTGGAACGCCTCGACGCGCTGGGCAGGGAACTCGGCCTGAACCCGGCCCAGCCGTAGAGCGTCGTCCCGAGAGGCGGCCGCCGGCTCGTCTGGAAAAACCGGTGCAAAAACAGGAATCTCGAGCATCGTCCTGGATCCCCGATCCGGGACGATGCTTGAATGGGACCGCGGCGGGACACGTCCCCTGACAATCGGTCCCGCCCGTACAACCTTGACCCGGCGGGCGGTCGGGCCGAAACCGGTCTTTCGATAAGACGCAGATGTCGGGGGGCCTTCAGGCATTCGCCAGCCGGAAGGGTCGAGAAGAAGCCGACGAATCGGGACGGAACCGTCGTGACCCGCAAGAGCCGCCGCCTGATCCTCATCGCCGCCTGCGGCGCCGTGCTGGCGCTGGCGCTCGGGCTGATCCTGTCGGCGATGAGCGGCTCGATCGTGTTCTTCCGCTCCCCCGCGGAGGTGGCGGCGCAGGGCGTCGCGCCGGGCACCCGGTTCCGCCTCGGCGGCCTCGTGACGGAGGGGTCGGTCAAGCGCGGGCCCGACCAGAACGTCGAGTTCTCCGTGACCGACACCAACGCCACGGTTCCGGTGCAGTATCGCGGCCTGCTCCCCGACCTGTTCCGCGAGGGCCAGGGCATCGTCGCCGAGGGTACCCTCGATGCCGGCGGCGTGTTCCGGGCCGACACCGTGCTGGCCAAGCACGACGAGAACTACATGCCCCGCGAGGTCGCCGACGCCCTCAAGGCGCAGGGACGCTGGCAGGAGGGCGCCGGCAAGGAAGCGGCGAAGGAGGCCCCGAAGGACGCGGCGAAGCCGGCCTCGGCCGACGCCACCCTGGGCCAGCGCAGCGAGCGGTGAGGATTTCCATGACCATCCGGATCGAAACCGCGCGAGGGAGCCGCCGGTGATCGTCGAGATCGGCCATTACGCCCTGGCGCTCGCCCTGGCGCTCTCCCTGGTGCAGGCAGTGATGCCCGCCTGGGCGGCCCGCTCGGGCGACGCGGCTCTGCGCGAGGTGGCGGGTCCCGCCGCGCTCGGCACCTTCGCCTGCATCCTGTTCGCCTTCTGCGCGCTGACCTACGCGCACGTGACCTCGGACTTCTCGGTCCAGAACGTCGTCGAGAACTCGCACACCGCCAAGCCCTTGATCTACAAGATCTCCGGCGTCTGGGGGAACCACGAGGGCTCGATGCTCCTCTGGGTGCTGATCCTCGCTCTTTTCGGCGCCTGGGTCGCCACCGCCAAGACCTCCGTGCCGCCGGTCCTGCGCACCAACACGCTGATGGTGCAGGCGAGCGTCACCTTCGTGTTCGTGCTGTTCATCATCACGACCTCGAACCCGTTCGCCCGCGTCGCGCCGGCGCCGCTGGAGGGCAACGACCTCAACCCGCTGCTGCAGGATCTCGGCCTCGCGATCCATCCGCCGCTGCTCTATCTCGGCTATGTCGGCTTCTCGATCACCTTCGCCTTCGCCGTCGCCGCGCTGATCGAGGGGCGGATCGACGCCGTCTGGGCGCGGGCGGTGCGGCCCTGGGCCCTGATCGCCTGGAGCTTCCTGACGCTCGGCATCGCCATGGGCTCGTACTGGGCCTATTACGAGCTCGGCTGGGGCGGCTGGTGGTTCTGGGACCCGGTCGAGAACGCCTCGCTGATGCCCTGGATCGCGGGCACCGCATTGCTGCACTCCATCGTCGTCATGGAGAAGCGCGACGCGCTCAAGGTCTGGACGGTCCTGCTCGCCATCCTCACCTTCTCGCTCTCGCTGGTGGGCACCTTCATCGTCCGCTCGGGGCTGCTCACCTCAGTGCACAGCTTCGCCTCCGATCCGAGCCGCGGCGTCTTCATCCTCGCGATCCTCGCCCTGTTCATCGGCGGCGCGCTCAGCCTGTTCGCGTGGCGCGCGCCGAGCCTGCGCCAGGGCGGCCTGTTCGCACCGATCTCCCGCGAGGGGGCGCTGGTGATGAACAACCTGTTCCTGGTGGCCGCCTGCGCCACGGTGTTCGTCGGCACGCTCTACCCGCTGCTCCTCGAAATGCTGACGGGCGAGAAGATCTCGGTCGGCCCGCCCTTCTTCAACTGGACCTTCATCCCACTGGCGCTGCCGCTCCTCCTGATCGTGCCGTTCGGGCAGGCGCTCGCCTGGAAGCGGGGCGACGCCGCGGCGGCGGCGCAGCGCCTGTTCGCGGCCTTCGCGGTGGCGCTCGTCGTCGCGCTCGCCGCCGCGGCGCTCACCTGGGGCGGTCCGATCATGGCCCCCGTCGGCCTCGGCTTCGGCGCCTACCTCATCATCGGCTCGGTGCTGGAGATCTGGGCGCGCGCCCGCGGCTACGGCCAGAACCGGACCCGCGACCTCGGCACGACCTGGCGCCGGGCGATCGGCCTGCCGCGCTCGGCCTGGGGCACCGCGCTCGCCCATGCCGGCGTCGGCGTCGTGGTGCTCGGCATCGCCGGGCAGGGCTGGGCGACGGAGGGTCTCGCGACGATCCGGCCGGGCGGTCAGGTCGCCTCCGGCCCCTACGTCGCCACCCTCGACCGGGTCGGTCCGACCAAGGGCAAGAACTTCGAGGAGACCACCGCCTTCCTGACGGTGCGCAACCGCGCGGGCGACTACGTTGGCACGGTCGAGACCGGCAAGCGCTTCTACCCGTCCCGCCGCATGACGGTGACGGAATCCGGCCTGAAGACGGTCGGCGTGAGCCAGATCTACGCCAGCCTCGGCGAGGTCATGCCCGACGGCGCCATCGGCATGCGGCTCTATTATAAGCCGCTGGTGCTGCTGATCTGGATCGGCTCGCTCATCATGGCGGCGGGCGGCGGCCTCTCGCTCACCGATCGGCGCATGCGCGTCGGCGCCCCGGTCAAGGCGCGCGCCAAGCTGCCTCCCTCCGCGGTGCCCGCCGAATGAGCCGCCTTCGCCCCACGATCATCGCGCTCGCCCTGAGCCTCGCGGCTCTCCCGGCGCTCGCCGTTCAGCCGGACGAGGTGCTGAAGGATCCCGCCATGGAGGCGCGGGCGCGGCAGATCTCGGAGGGCCTGCGCTGCCTCGTCTGCCAGAACCAGTCGATCGACGATTCCGACGCGCCGCTCGCCAAGGACCTGCGCGTGCTGGTGCGCGAGCGGCTGAAGGAGGGCGACAGCAACGGCCAGGTCGTCGATTACGTCGTGGCCCGCTACGGCGAGTTCGTGCTGCTGCGCCCGGTCTTCGGCTGGCACACGCTGCTGCTCTGGCTGAGTCCGCTCCTCGCGGTAGGGCTGGGCGCCTTCGGCATCTGGCGCCTGTCGCGCCGCCGCCCGCCGCCGCGGGAGGGCTTGTCGGAGGCGGAGCAGGCGGAGGTCGAGGCGCTGCTCAAGCGGCCGTAGGCGCGGCCTCCGCGAGGATTTCCACCTCGTCCGCCCCGCGCATCACGACCACGCGCCGCACGAAGCGCTCCAGCTCCGGCACGGCGCCGAGCACCGTCAGCTCCACCACCCGCTCGCCGCGCGGCCGCTTCTTCCGCCATTCCGCGTAGGGGTAGGCGTCGATCGGCCGGAACGTGTCCGCGCCGCGCGGTGCCGGGAAACGTCCCGTCGCGCCCGAATTGATGGCGGAGAGCTCGATCCGGTCGCGGTGGGCGGCGACCAGGGCCGCCGCGTCGATCTCCAGGATCTCGTGGGCGTGATCCCGGTAGGCGCGGCCGGCCAGCAGCGTCAGCACCCGCTTCCGGCTCAACCAGAAGAACACCCGTTCGTTGAGCCGGCGGTGCCAGTCCGCCGGGGTCAACCTGTCGCGCAGGCAGCGGGCCAGGGCCCGGTCGCTGAGCGGCTTCTGATCGCGCAGCACGATCCGGCCGAGATCGGCGCGCTCCAGCACGATCCCCTCCGGTCGCCGCCGCTCCGCCGCCGCGCGGATCGCGTCGGGCACGGCGAACCGGTCGAGGGCAGCCCGGGTGCTCAGGAGCCCGTGGCCGCGGATCGTCGGCCAAGCGCCGGCCTCCGCCATGTGGAACAGGGTCGGGCAATCGCGCAGGAGTTCCGCGAGTTCGGCCTCCGTCATCGAACCATCCGTTTCACGCGCCGCCGCGGCGCCCTGCTTTCGCCCGATCGTCCGGGCAAGAGTCGCAGGCCGCACCCTCCTCCAACGCAGGCAAGACCGATCCGAGCGCCATGCCGATCGCCGCATCCCTCAGACGTCTCGCCCTCGCCGCCGGGCTCGCCCTCGCGGCCGGCCTCGCGATCAATCTCGCCGCCATCCGTTCGGCCAGCGCCCACCCGCATGTCTGGATCACGGCCAAGGCCGAGCTCGCCTACGAGGCGGGCCGCGTCACCGGCATCCGCCACGCCTGGACCTTCGACCCCGAATACACCGCCTTCCTGACCCAGGGGCTGGACGCGAACGGCGACGGCAAGCTCTCGCCCGAGGAATTGCAGGGCTCGGCCAACGAGCAGGCCGCCAACCTCGCCGAGTTCGCCTACTTCACGAAGCTCAAGGTGGCGGGCAAGGAGCAGGCCTTCGCCGAGCCGCAGGAGCCGCGGATGGCCATGGAGGGCGGCAAGCTCACCTTAAGCTTCCTGCTGCCGCTGAAGACGCCCGCCCCGCAGGGCAGGGGCGTCGCGGCGGTCGAGATCTACGATCCGACCTACTTCATCGCCTTCAGCCTCGCCGAGGGCGCCGACGCCCTGCGCCTCGCCGGCGCCGCCCCCGGCTGCAGCATGACGGTGACGCGGGCGAAGAACGCCGAGCCCGCGGTCGCCTCCGCCGGCCAGTCGATGACCGAGGCGATGTTCGAGGCGCTCACGGCGGCCGCGAATTACGGCGAGCAGTTCGCCAACCGGGCCATCGTCGCATGTCCCTGACCGCCGCGTTGCGCCCCGCGGGCACGGCGGGCGTCCGCTGGCCGCTTCGTCTGATCTTCGCCGCCGCTTCGGTGCTGGCGGCCGCCGGCCTCCTCGCCGCCGTCGCCTGGGCGCTCGGCCCCGTCGCCGCCCCGCCGCCGCGCTCGCCCTTCGGCATCGGTTTTCGCGAGGCCGCCCCCGCCGCGACCGGGCTCGGGGGCTGGCTGCTCGCGGTCCAGTCCAATTTCTCGAGCCAGCTTCGCGCGGCCGTGACGGCGCTGAAGGCGGGCGGAACCTGGACGCCGCTCGTCGTGATGGGCTTCGCCTACGGCGTGTTCCACGCCGCCGGGCCCGGCCACGGCAAGGCGGTGATCGCCGGCTACATCGTGGCGGGCGAGCGCTCGCTCCGGCGCGGCTTCGCCCTGAGCGCCGCCGCCGCCCTGCTCCAGGCGCTCGTCGCCATCGCCATCGTGCTGGTCGGCGTCCTCGTCCTGCGGGCGACCGCCGCCGGCATGACGCGGGCCGGCACCCTGATCGAGACCGTGAGCTTCGCCCTCGTGGCGGGGCTCGGCGCCGCGGTGACGTGGCGCAAGGCCGGGCGGCTCGCCGGCCTCGCCACCGATGCGCCCGCCGCGGCCTGCGGCCCCGGCTGCGGCCATGCCGGTCTGACGGACGCCGCCGCCCTCGACCGGCTCGACGGCTGGCGCGAGCGGGTCGGCGTCGTGCTCGCCGCGGGGTCCCGCCCCTGCGCCGGGGCGGTCCTGATCCTCGTCTTCTGCGCCGCGCAAGGGATGCTCGCCGCCGGCATCGCCGCGACCTTCGCCATGGCGCTCGGCACCGCGCTCACCACCGGGGGGCTCGCGAGCCTCGCCGTCTTCGCCAAGGCCCTGGCCTTGCGCCTCGCGGGCGGGCGCGGTCCGGCCGGCGCCCTCGCGGTCGGCGGGCTCGAACTCCTGGCCGGGGCCTTCGTGCTGGTGCTGGGACTCGCCATGCTGTCGGGGCTGGCCACCGGCCTGGGTGGCTAAACGCCCTCTCGCCAACGCCCTTCGAGCCGTGGCAGGCTGCCCTCTCGGATCGGGAGGAGCCCTGCTTGAGCGACCACGCCCTCGACGCCTTCGCGCCCCTCCTGAACTGGCGCCTCCTGAAGGGATCGCACGCCTTCCCGGGGCCGGACGGGGGCACCTGCATCAACGAGGCGGCTTTGGTGGCGGCGGGTCTGCCCTACCGGGCGATCACCGCGAGCGAGGACTGTCCGCCCTGCTTCTCGCGCCCGCTCGCGGCCTACGCGCTCGGCCTCAACGACGCCATGCCGGAGGCCGAGCGGCAGGGTCTGATGGCCTTCGTGCTGCGGCTCTCCGGTTCCGCGGATACATCTGAGGTCGAGGCCGACCGCACCGCCTTCCTCGCGCTGGAGAGCGCCCGCCGCATCCTGCCGCCGCTCCTCGACGCGGCCGGCCTGCCGGCGCTCGCCGCCCGCTGCGAGACGGCCTCCGACGCGCCAGGGGCCATGGTCGCGCTGCGCGCCGCCGAGATGCAGGGCGGCGCGCTCGCCCACGCCGCCGCCTGCCGCCACGCCTGGGTCGTGGGCGCCCGCGCCTCCGCCGTGTCGCGCACCGCCACCGCGGCCCTGCGCGCCTTCGCCGACCCGCGCTGCGCCGCCGAGGTCGCGGAGGGGGCCGCCCCCTTCGCGGAGGGGACGTGGCGGACCGCGCTTCGGATTCTCGACGAGGCGCTCCGGATCGGCCGCCAGGCGCCGGAGATCGACCTGCTCTCCGCCCGCACCCGTCTGGAGACGGCGCGGGCAAAGGTTCAGCCGTAGGCGCGCGGGCGCGGCTCCGCCGCGAGGTCGATGTCGAGCGCCTCGCAGTTGGCGAGCCAGCGCCCGGTCAGATGATAGAAGAAGGTGCAGTGGCCGACGACCGCGATGGTCCGCTCCGGCCGCGCCCGCAGCCAGTCGCGGAACCCCGCGACCCGCCGGTCGAACAGGGTCCGCGGCTCGACGTGCCAGCCCTCCGGCCCCGCCTCCCCGTCCGCGTACCACCACGTCTCGGGCAGGTGATCGACCCGGAAGGCCGGGAATTCCTGCGCCAGGACCGAGGCCGCCCGGCCGATGTCGCAGCTGCTCTCCTGGCACTCCCGGTGCAGCACCTCCACCAGCACGTCGGGCCGGGACGGGTGATCGGAGAAGATGCCCGCGGTGGTCTGGAGCGCCCGGGTCAGCGGCGAGGTGACGACGAGCTCGAAGGGAATCGCGCGCAGCGCCTCCCGCGCGGCGGCGACCTGGGCGTGGCCGCGCTCGGACAGGCGGGCATCGATATGGCCGGGGTCGCGCCCCGTCGCCTCGTGATGCGCGTTGAAGGTCGATTCGCCGTGGCGGATGCAGACGATGCGGGTGGAGGACGAGCGGGACATCGGCCCGATGTAGGCGGTTCGCGCCGGCCTGACAGCGGGCCGTGACGCCGCGGGCTCGGGCCGTCGATCCCGCACCGATCCGGACGAAGCGTCACGGTAAGGGACGAACGGCGCCGCTTTCCGGACAGCGCGGGCGGTTCCGGTGCGGGCCGGGGCCGAAGGTTGGCGAAGCGTCCCGTGGCGGCGCGACCCCCGCCGGAGGAGCCTTAGCAGGAACCGGCCGCCCGGCCGGCATCCGCCGATGGAGGCTCCCATGCTCCCGCTTCCCCTGTCCCCGCATCCCCGCTCGCCCCTCTCTCACCCGGCGCCAAGCCTGCCGCGCAACCTGCTGCTCGGCCCGCTGATCGCTCTCCTGCTCGCCCTGGTCGCCGGCATCGCGCCGGCCAAGGCGCAGGAGACGCGTGCGGAAGGCGGCGGCGGCACGCTGCTGCTCCGCTCCGAGGGCGGCGCGCCGGTCGAGGCGCCCCGCCTCAGGGCGGATGCCGCGATCACCGTGAGCGGCCCGACCGCGCGGGCGACGATCACCCAGGCCTTCCGCAACACCACCGCGGAATGGGTCGAGGGCACCTACCTGTTCCCGCTGCCGGAGGATGCGGCGGTCGATACGATGAAGCTCGTGATCGGCGACCGGGTCATCGTCGCCGACATCCGCGAGCGCGAGGCGGCGCGGCGCGTCTACGAGGCGGCCAAGGCCGAGGGCAGGGCCGCCGCGCTCACCGAGCAGCAGCGACCCAACCTGTTCACCAACGCGGTCGCCAATATCGGCCCCGGCGAGACCGTGCTGGTGCAGATCGCGTACCAGCAGCCGGTGCGGCAATCGGGCGGCACCGCCTCCTTGCGCCTGCCGACCGTGGCCGCCCCGCGCTACAGCCCGGCCCCGCCGCTGGTGACCTCCGCCGTGGAGGGCGCCTCCGCCGCCGACCCCGTTCCCGATCGCCAGAAGATCGCGGCGCCGGTGCTCGACCCGGCCCGCCACGCGCCGGTCAACCCGCTGACGCTTCAGATCGACCTCAAGGCCGGCTTCCCGCTGGGCACGGTGCGCAGCGCCACCCACGCGATCCGCGTCGAGGAGGTCTCCGCGAGCGAGCGCCGGATCACGCTCGCCGACGGCGCCACCGCCGCCGACCGCGACTTCGAGCTGACCTGGACCGCCGCACCCGGCGAGGCGCCCGCGGTCGGCCTGTTCCGCGAGCGGGTCGCGGGGGGCGAGGCGGTGCTCGCCGTGGTGACCCCGCCGGAGGCCGCGACCCCGGCCGCGCCGATCCCCCGCGACGTGGTGTTCGTGATCGACAATTCCGGCTCCATGGGCGGCGCCTCGATGCGGCAGGCCAAGGCGAGCCTGCTGATCGGCCTCGACCGGCTGCGCTCGGGCGACCGCTTCAACGTGATCCGCTTCGATCACAGCTACGACGTGCTGTTCCCCGACGTCGTGCCCGCCGACGAGACCCATCTCGACCGGGCCAAGCGCTTCGTCGCCGGCCTGGAGGCGAGCGGCGGCACCGAGATGCTGGCGCCGCTGCGCGCCGCCCTGCGGGACGCGACCCCCGGGGAGACCGGCCGCCTGCGGCAGGTCGTGTTCCTCACCGACGGCGCCATCGGCAACGAGGGACAGATCTTCTCCGCCATCGCGGCGGAGCGCGGGCGCTCGCGGCTGTTCATGGTCGGCATCGGCTCGGCCCCGAACGGCTACCTGATGCGCCATGCCGCCGAACTCGGTCGCGGCAGCGTCACTCAGATCGGCACGCCCGATCAGGTGACCGAGCGGATGCGCGCCCTGCTGGTGAAGCTGGAGAGCCCGGCCGTCACCGGCCTGACCGCGACCTTCTCCGAGCCCGGCGTCGATGCCACGCCCGCCCGCCTGCCCGACCTCTACCGCGGCGAGCCGCTGACCCTCTCGGCCCGCATGACGGAGGCGCGCGGAACGCTCACCCTCACCGGCCGGATCGGCGGACAACCGTGGCAGGCGGTGCTGCCGCTCGACCGGGCGGAGGCCGGCACCGGCATCGGCAAGCTCTGGGCGCGGGCGAAGATCGCCGAGGCCGAGACCGCGCGGCTGACCGGCGGACTCTCGCCCGACGCCGCCGACGCCGCGATCCTGCGGCTCGCCCTCGACCACGGGCTCACCACCCGCCTGACCTCGCTGGTGGCGGTGGACGCCACCCCGCGCCGGCCGGCCGGCGCCCGCCTCGCCAGCACCGACCTGCCCCTCAACCTGCCGGCGGGCTGGGACTTCGCCGCCCTGTTCGGCGACGACGAGGCGCAGCCGCTTCCCCCGCCGCGCCAGCGCCGCGCCGCCGCCCCGGCCGCCCAACTCGCCGCCGCGCAGCCGGTCGCGCTGCCGCAGACCGCGACGGATTTCGAGATCCGCGCCCTGCTCGGCGGCCTGCTGCTGGCGCTCGGCCTCGTCCTCGCCCGCCGCAGCCGCCGGGTCGCGGCGTGAGCGGGAGCGCAGGCACGGGCGCCGCGCCGCGGCGCCCCGGCCGGAGGGGCGTCTTCGCCCTTCCGGCCGCCCTCCTCGTCGTATCCGGGCTGGTGCTGCTCGCCCAGGCCGCCTGGATCCCGGCCAAGGCCGCCCTGGCGCAAATTCTCCTGGAGCGCGCCTTCGCCCGCTCCCTCGCCGAGGGGACGGGCGTGCGGCCCTGGCCCTGGGCTGACACCGTGCCGGTCGCCCGCATCGTCTTCCCGGACTTGCGCGAGAGCTACGTGGCGCTCGCCGGATCGAGCGGGCAGGCGCTCGCCTTCGGGCCGGGCCATGTCGAGGGCACGCCGGAAGCGGGCGAGCCGGGCACCGCGGTCTACGCCGCCCACCGCGACACTCAGTTCCGCAGCCTCGGGCGGCTCGCGGTGGGGGATCCGATCACGGTGGTGCGCCGCGACCGCCGGACCGTCCGCTTCCGCGTCACCGGCCGCCGGGTCGTGCGCTGGGACGCCTCCGGCCTCGATCCGCAGGCGCCGGGCCGCCACCTCGTGCTCGCCACCTGCTGGCCGCTCGACGCCGTGACGCACGGACCGGAGCGATTGCTGGTGGAGGCGGTCGCCGAACCTTGACGGTTCCGGCCTCTGTGCGGTTCTGTGCGGATCCGTCCGGAACCCGCACCATGCCGCCGATCGAGGCCGACCATCCCGAGACCGAGCTGCCCGACGCGCAGAGCCGTCTCATCGCCGAGGCGGTGCGCGAGGCGCTGGCCCGCCGCCGGATGTCGCGGCAGGCCCTAGCGGATGCGGCCCGCATCAGCATCTCGACCCTGGAGAAGGCCCTCTCCGGTCGCCGGCCCTTCACCCTGGCGACCACGTTGCGCCTGGAGGAGGCGCTGGGCCTTCCCCTGAGGGTGCCGGCCGCGGCGCCGCCGGCGGCCATCGCGGACCGGGTGCGGCACGCGCCGGAAGAGTTCGGCTCCTACACCCGCGAGGCGGTGGCCTTCCTCGAAGGACGCTACCTGACGCTGCGCCCCTCCTTTGGGCAGGCGGGGGCGATCTTCGCCTACCGCACCGAGATCGCCTGGGACCCGGAGAGCGCCCGCCTCGTCTTCCGCGAGGCCGAGCGGCTCGACGCGCCGTTCGCCCAGTCCGGCACCGTCTCGGTGCCGAACCAGTCGGGCCAGATCTACCTCGTCACCAACTTCCAGGGGCAGTACCGCCTCGCCGTGCTCGGGCGACCGACGATCCAGGGCGAGATGTTCGGCATCCTCACCACCCTGTTCTCCGGCCGCGGCACGCAGCTCACTCCCGCCGCGACCCCACTCGCCCTGGTGCCGGAGCGCGGCGGGCTGGCCGAGGGCGCGCAGTACGGGCGCATCAGCGCCGGCATGGCCTGCGAGCCGGCCTACCGCCAGATCCTCGCCCGGGTGCGCGAGGACGTGTTCGCGGTGTTTCCGGGCTGCGAAGGCTGAAGGCCCATTCTCAAGCCGTGCTCGACAGCTTCATCAGCACGAGGCCGCTGACGATCAGCACCGCCGCCAGGATGCGGGTGGCGTTCATCGCCTCGCCGAGGAAGGCGATGCCGACGATGAAGGCGCCGACGGCGCCGATGCCGGTCCAGATCGTGTAGGCGGTGCCGAGCGGCAGGCTGCGCATCGCCCAGGCGAGGCAGGCGAAGCTCATTGCCATGGTGACGAGGGTGATCACGCTCGGCCAGAGGCGCGAGAACCCCTCCGACTGCTTCATCGCGAAGGCCCAGACGACCTCGAGCAGACCGGCGACGACGAGAACGATCCAGGCCACGGCAACCTCATGTGGTTCATGAGCCGGGCCGTCCCGGACTTGGACCCCACCGCGAAAAGGCATGGTGGGGGAGGACGTGGCCTCGCGGGGTGCAGTTAAAGCGAAGGGCGGAAGAGTCACGTGTGGCACCGCACGAGTGTGACCTCGGCGCGCTACTCCAGCCGCACCACCACGCTGTCGCTGGCGCCCGCCGCATCCATCACCGAGATGCGCGCGAAACCCGCGCCCTCCGGGCTCCACTCCGATTGCCGCCGCATCGCCTCGGCCACCGGCAGGCCGTCGACCATCCAGGTCAGGGGCGGCTGGCCGCCGAGCGCCTTGAGGGCGAGGCGGGCCTGCGCGCCCTCACTGATGCCGAGATCGACACGGGCGCCATCCGGCGGATAGGCGATCTTGAGCGGCACGCCGAGCGTCGCCGCGAAGGTCTTGGGCGCGTCCCGGCGGATGTGGCGCAGCGGCGGGGGCAGGGCCATGGTCGCGACGACGAGGGCGTCGCGGGGGCGGGGCAGGGCCTCCGGCTCGCCGCCGAACCGGGCGAAGGCGTCGAACAGGATCGGCGCGGCGTGGCTCCGCCCGACGAGGCCAGGCACCGAGGCGCCGTCGGGACGGCCGATCCAGACGGCAATGGTCACGCGGGCGTCGAACCCCACCGCCCAGGCGTCGCGGTAGCCGTAGGAGGTGCCGGTCTTGAAGCTGATTCGGCCGGGCAGGGCGTTCTCCGGCGGCGGGGCGCCGCGCAGGATGTCGGCGACGTACCAGGCCGCGACCGGGTCGGCGACGCTGCGCTCCGGCTCAGGGTTCGCGGGCGGCCCGTCGAGGCGCCGGGCGAGCGCCGGCACGCCGCCGCCGCGGGCAAGTCCCGCGTAGAGCCGGGCGAGGTCGGTCAGCGTGATGCCGAGGCCCCCGAGCGCCACGGGCAGGCCCGGCGCGGTGTCGCGCGGCAGCAGGATCGCCGCGCCCGCCCCCCGCAGCCGGGCGACGAAGCGGGCGGCGCCGACCGCGTCGAGAAGATCGACCGCGGGCAGGTTCAGCGATTGCTGCAGCGCCACCCGCGCCGTGACCGTGCCGCGATACCCCATGTCGAAGTTTTCCGGCGCGTAGCTCGCGGCAAAGCGCGCCGGGCGGTCGTCGAGCAGCGTCTCGGGATGGGCGAGCCCGTTCTCGAAGGCCAGCGCGTAGATGAAGGGCTTCAAAGCCGAACCCGGCGAGCGCACGGCCTGGGTCGCATCGACCGCGCCGGCGCGGGCCGCATCGAGATAGCTGGCGCTGCCGACATGGGCGAGCACCGCGCCGGTGCGGTTGTCGATGGCGAGGATCGCGGCCGAGAGCGCCGGGCCGGCGGCGGCCGCGCGCTCGGCGGCCAGGGCCTCGAGGCTCGCCTGGAGCCGGGCGTCGAGCGTGAGGTGCTGCACCCGGGCTGACTCGTCGGCGGCGTGGGCCTGCTCGGCGGCATGCGCCGCGAGCATCGGGAACGGCTTCCGGAGCGTCGGCACCGGCTCGGCCTTGGCCGCGCGCGCCTCGTCGGCGGTCAGCACGCCGCGCTCCGCGGCGATGTCGAGCACCCGGTCGCGGGCCCGCTTCGCGTTGGCGGCGAAGCGGTCGGGGCGGCGCGCCTCCGGCGCCTGCGGAAGGGCGACGAGGAGCGCGCTCTCGGCGAACGACAGCCGCGCCGGCTCGCGGCCGAAATAGGCGAGGCTCGCCGCCCGCATCCCCTCGACCGGGCCGCCATAGGGGGCGAGCGCGAGGTAGAGGTCGAGCACGCCCGCCTTGCCGAGGCGACGCTCCAGCTCGACCGCGCGGACCATCTGCCGGAGTTTCGCGAGCAGCGAGCGCTCGGCCCGCGGCTCGACGAGGCGGGCCACCTGCATCGACAGGGTCGAGCCGCCCGACACGATTCTTCCGTGCGCGAGCCACTGCCACGCGGCGCGGAGCGTCGCCGCCGGATCGATGCCCGGATGGCTGTCGAAGCGGCGGTCCTCGTAGGCCTTGAGCATGGCGAGGGCGCGCGGGTCGATCGCGTCCGCGGTGACGGGCAGCCGCCAGCGCCCGTCGGCGGTGGCGAAGGGGCGCAGCAACTGGCCCTTCCGGTCGAGGATGACCGTGGAGCGGAGCGCGGCCTGCGTCAGGTCGAGGGGCGGGAGGGTGGCGGCGTAGCGCCAGAGGGCGCCCGCGAGCAGGACCGCGACGGCGAAGGTGGCCGCGAGAAAAACCCTCCCCCCTCTGCGGGGGAGGATGCCTGCGGAGCGGGCGGGAGAGGGGGCGACGCTTCCGGAGAGGTCGCTCCCCTCACCCGACCCGCTTCGCGGGCCACCCTCTCCCGCAGAGGGGCGAGGGGGAGCCGCAGCACGGCTCATCTCACTTCGCCGACATCACCTCGACCGATCCGAACGCGGTGCGTCCGAACCGCTCGGGTCGGTACATGTCCTCGACGCTCGCGCCCGGATGCACGTAGGTGCCCGGCGAGACCACGCGCACGGTGTAGGCCGCGGAGAAGAAGGCGGATTGCTCCGGCGTGCGGTCGTAGGCGGCGACGAACCGGTCGTCGCGGAACTCGGTATGGATCGGCGCCACCTCGGACTTGGCGAAGCTCAGCCCCGAGAGCGCGTCGGCGTCGAGCAGCTTCGGGTTGTCGATCTCCAGCCCCGCGGGCAGGCGGTCGACCAGCAGCAGGCGCCCGGCGCTGGCCTTGGCCTCGGTCACCTTCAGCACCGCGACGAGGCGGTCGTTCTGGCGCAGCGGCTTGGCGAGATCCACCGGGCTGCCGTCGAGCCGGTAGAAGGCGCGCTCGACGGTGAAGCCTTGCGACGCCGCCGGCTCCGGGGCGATCGGGTTGCCCTGGACGCCGACCGCCACCGCCACCGCCTCGCGGCCCTGGTTGACGATCCGCACGGGGTGCGCCTCCAGGGCCGACGCCCGGTAGAGCCGGGAGAGCGGGCCGGTCTCGGTCTTGCCGTCGATCGAGAGGGCGAGACCCTCCGAATCCTTGGCGAGGCTCTGCGCCGCCAGCACCATCCAGGCGTTCTCCTGGGTGCTGGTGGAGCGGCCGTCCCCGCGTTCCTGGCCGAGCACGGCGGCGACCGGCTGCAGCGTCTCGCGGGTGAAGCCGGTCTCAGCCGAGAGCGCCAGCAGGGCGGCGCCGTCGCGCAGGCGCGAGCCGTAATCGGCGCGGTAGGCGCCCTTGTCGCGCTCGGCCTGGAGCGCCTGCAGGGCCGCGTCGAAGCCTTTTTGCGCCCGGCCGCGGTCGCCGAGCAGCGCGAGCGCGGCGGCGAGCTGCCCCCGGCCCAGCGGCGTGGCGAAGTCGGCGAGCTTGGTGTCGGCGAGGTAGCGCAGGTCGCCCATCACCGGCCGGCCGTTGCGGGCGAGCACGTAGGCCGCGTAGGCCAAATCCATGCCGCCGTTCTCGATGGTGGTGGTGTTGGCCACCGTGTTGCGCAGGCGGTCCAGCGCGCTGTTGAAGGCGGTCT
Source organism: Methylorubrum podarium (assembly GCF_040270385.1). Lineage (NCBI taxonomy): Bacteria > Pseudomonadati > Pseudomonadota > Alphaproteobacteria > Hyphomicrobiales > Methylobacteriaceae > Methylorubrum > Methylorubrum podarium. The sequence continues at coordinate 26,723 of NZ_JBELQE010000061.1, forward strand.
GCGGCACGGCAAAGCCCCGCTCGCGGGCGCGGGTGAGGAAGTCGGTGACGTAGGCGGTCAGCCAGATGTCGCCGGCATTCTCCGTGGACCACGCGCCGAAGGCACCGCTCGAATCCTGGCGCGCCAGCACCCGCTCGATCGCCGCGCGCACCCGCTCGTCGAGCCCGCCGTCGAGGCCGAGCTTCTCGCCGGCCGCCAGCGCGTTGACGTAGAGGAGCGGCATCGCCCGGCTGACGACTTGCTCGGAGCAGCCGTAGGGGTAGCGGTCGAGGGATTGCAGCAGGGCGGCGACGTCGATGCCCCCGAGGCGGTTGGCCGCGACGGAGACCGCGCCGGTGCCGGGCAGGATGTCGGCGAGCAGGTCCGGCGTCAGGTCGAGGCCGGCGCCGGGCTCCAGCGGGCGCAGGTTCCGGCGCACCAGCGCGCCGGTGCCGGGATTGATCCCGAGGGCGAAGGACTGGCCGGCGCTGCCCTGGATGCCGGGGCCGGTGAGGCTGACGTCGAGCCGGGCCGTGCCGGGGCCGGCGGCGGTGATCGGGATCACGAGCTGCCCCTTGGCGCCGGCCTCCAGCCGCATCGTGGTGTGCACCGCCTCGCCCGCCACCACGACGGGGCCGGTGAGGTCGAGATCGACCGTGTAGTCGCCGGCCGCGCCCTCGACGTTGTCGAGGGCGACGAAGAAGCGCGAGCGGTCGCCGACATTGAGGAAGCGCGGCAGGGTGCCGGTGAGGACCACGGGGTCGCGCACGATCACGTCGGCCTGGGCTTGGCCCACGCGGCTCTTCGTCCAGGCGGTCGCCATCAGCCGGGCGGTGCCGTTGAAGGCGGGCAGGTCCAGCGGAACTTTTGCTGTTCCGTCGGCGCCGACCGCGACCACGCCCGAGTAGAGCGCGAGCGGCGCCTGCGTCGGCGGCGCGTCGGCGAGTTCGGTCGCGCCGCCATCGCCGCCGGAGCGGATCGCGCCGAGCGTGCCCTGCATGCCGTCGATCAGGTAGCCGTAGAGGTCGCGGATCTCCGGGCCGAGGGCCTTCTGGCCGAAGAAGTAGGCGAACGGGTTCGGCGCCTCGTAGCGGGTCAGGTTGAGGATGCCGACATCGACCGCCGCCAGCGTCACCCGCGCCTCCTCGCCGGGACTGAGCCCGGCGATCTTCACCGGAACGGTGAGGGTGCCGCGGGGGCGCACCTTCTCCGGCGCCTCGATCGACACGGAGAGGCCGCGCTTCTCCTTGTCGACCGAGAACCACGCCACCCCGAGCGCCCGGCCCGGCATGCGCTTGGCGGCCTGATCGAGCGGGCGGTAGGCGGTGGCGACGAGGTAGGCGCCCGCGCCCCATTCCGCCTTGACCGGGATCTCGACGGTGGTGCCGCCCTCCGCCACCGCCACGTCGCGGATCTCGTGCACCCGGTCGCTGACGACGGCGAGCGTCGCCGTGCCGGCGAACTTCGGTGCGAGCCGCGCCCGCAGCCGCTCGCCCGCGGCGTAGGCGCCCTTGTCGAGGGTGAGGTCGAGGAGGTCGGGCACGTCGGCGGTCTCGGAGCCGCCCCAGCCGACGGTGAAGGACACGCTCGCCGCCGCCTGCGGCTGGCCCGGCACGCTCGCCTCCAGGCGGTACTGGCCGAAGCCGACGGGCACGGCGATGCGCGCGGGCGCCTCCGCGCTGGCCGCCACCCGCCCGTCGGCGATGCGGCGGCTCGACTTCACCGGTTCGAAGCTCCAGCGCCCGTCGGCGCGGTACCATTGATAGGTCCGCTCGACCTTCGACAGCGTCCAGGTCACGCCGTCCTGCGCGAGGCGCCGGCCGTCGGGGGCGGCCATGACCACGTCGAAGGTGGCCGTCGCGTTCTCGGCGAGATCGCCGCCAAAATTCTTGCGGATCGCCAGCACGGGCTGGGCCGGCAGGATCGGCAGGGTGACGCTGCGGCTCAGCGCCCGGCCGCCCGGCTCGCCGACGGCGAGGGTGATCTTCGCTTCCAGCGCGCGCGGCGCGGCCACCTCCTGCACCGGCACGGTGACGGTGGTCTTGCCCTGCGCGTCGGTGGTGGCCTTGCCGTCGATCTCCGACGTCGTCGCCTCCACGGCCTCGTCGTCGAGGCCGATGGAAAAGCCGTCCAGGCCCTTGATGCCGGGGGTGGCCGCGGCCTGGACCGCCACCGAGCCCGAGACGTCGAGCCCCGAGCCCGGCGCGCCGTAGAGGTAGCGCGCGGCGACGTCGATGACCGCCGGCTCGCCGCGGGTGAGGCTCGGCGTCTTCGGGGTGAGGCTCACCTCCAGCCGCTCGGGCACGTAATCCTCGACGAGCCAGCTCGCCTCGCCGACCGGCGGCGCCTTCGGATCGGTATAGGCCGCGACCCGCCACGTGCCGTGCATCGCGCCCGACATCAGCGGCAGGGCGAGCGAGCGCCCGCCGAGCCCTTCATCGGCGACGGCCGCGCGGCGATACTCGACGCCGTCGGGCCGCCGCACCACCAAAGTCAGCGGCAGGCCGCTCACCGCCGCGCCCTGCGGGTCGCGCAGGAGGGCCGTGAGCTGCACCGTCTCGCCGGAGCGGTAGACGCCGCGCTCGGGGAAGAGGTAGGCCTCCGCCCCGCCCGGCGCCGGGCGGCCCTTCACGCCGCGGTCGGACAGGTCGAAGGCGCCGAGCGCGAGGTCGAGGAAGCCGTAATCGTCGCCGAGCTGCGCCACGACGAGGCCCGGCGCCAGCCCGCCCTCGCCGCGGGCGAGGCCGGCGGGGAAGGCGGCGTGGCCCTGGCCGTCGGTCTTGGCGACCGCGAGCACGTCGTTGTTGCGGGCGATCAGCCGGATCTCGGCGCCGGAGACCGTCTTGGCACTCGCGAGCGAGCGGGCGAAGACGTGGACGCCGTCGCGGCCCTTGAAGGCGGTGAGGCCAAGGTCGGAGACCACGAACCACTGCGTCGCCTGCGCCTCGTAGCCGCCGTACTCCTCCTCCGACGAATCCGTGGTGCCGGTGGGTTTGGCCAGCATCAGGTAGAGGCCGGGCTCCAGCTTGCCGACCGCCTGCAGCACGGGGAAGGCGGTCACCGCCTCGCGGTTGGTCTCGGCCTTGGCCGTGTCGAGGGTGCCCTTCCAGACGCGCTGGCCCTTCTGGTCGGCGATCGTCTTGGCCGTCGAGCCGTTGAGCTGGCTCAGGAACTCCTCCGAGCGGAGCGCGGGCAGCAGGCCGCGGTCGCCGATGCGCAGCACCTCCACGTCGAGGGTGGGCGCGTTGACCGAGACCAGCGGCACGCCTGCCTGCCCGGTGCGGGGCAGGACGTAGTTGCGGCCGGTGAAGCGCACCTGGGGCGAGCGGTCGCGAACGTAGACCTCGTAATCGGCCGATTTCAGCAGGCTCTCGCCGACGGAGGAGGGCAGGCCCTGGCGCACCACGAAGGCGTAGCGCTCGGAATGCTTGAGGCCGTCGACGCAGACCTGGGAGCCCTCCGCCGTGACGGCGGCGTTGGCCGCGCCCGAGACGGCGACGTAGGGGGCGTAATCGGTCTTCGGAACGAGGCTCTCCGAGAAGGTGAAGCAGACCCGCGGCGCGGCGGCGTCCGAATCGACCTTGTAGTCGAGGATGCGGAAGCCGTGCTCCGCGCGCAGGCTCTCGTAGGTGGCGCGGGTCTGCGCCTCGTCCCGGATCGCGAGGCTCGCCCGGTAGGCCTCCAGCGCCGGCCGCCACTCGGCCTGGGCCGCCTGGATCTCGCCGAGCCGGGCGAGCGCCCGCGCCTCGTCCGCCGGATTCTTGGCGCGCAGGTAGCCCTGGTAGGCGGCGGCGCTCGCGCGGCCCTTCAGCTTGAACCGGGCGGAATAATCGGAGCGCTCCTCGTCGTTGCCCGCTGCGTTCGCGGCGCGGGCGTAGTCGAGCCAGTTGCGAACATCGTTCGGGTCGGCCGCGACGGCGGCGGCGTAGGCGTTCAGCTCGGCATCCGGCTCGGCCCCCTCGCTCCGCGCGGCGACCTCCGCCTCGCGGCGCCATTGCGCGGCCGTCTTTCCGCCCGCGGGCGCCTCGCTCTTCAGCGCGGTCTCGAGCCGGACGCCCGCGCTCGCGAGGTTCTCGCGCAGGAAGGTTTTGGCGACGGGCGCGGTCGCCGACCGCGGCGGTGCAGCCGGGCGCGGCGTCTGGGCCAGGGCGGGGAGGCCGAGCAGCGTCGCGCCGATCAACGCCGCGCCGAGACGCCCGAGACCTTTGCCTTGGGACATGCGCTCGTCTCCTCCGGCCGGTGCGCCCGAACCGGGGGCGCCCGCGGCCGGCAAGCTATCACTTGCCGCGCCGGCCGCAACGCTCGGCTTCGGTCCTTGGCTGGCTCCGTGATCCGGCCGGCTTCTCGGATGCCGATCACCTCGTCCATACCCCCCGTCATTACGGGGCGCCGAAGGCGAACCCGGAATGACGGGGGTGAGGAGCCGGAAAAGTTCTGTCGGAGCGTCAGCCCGAATTCGAAGCCCCGGCTCGGCCGCGCCGCGGCTTGTGAGAGCCACCGTTCCGCTGGCATCATCGCGGCCGCTCATCGAATCGGGCGGGGGTGATGGCGGCACAGACACGAATCGTTCGCAGCGTGCCGGCTCTGCTGGCCGCCTGCCTCGCGACGGGGGCGCTGGCCCAGATGCCGGCTCCGCACAATCCCGCCCCTCCGCCGCCGGCGGCCCGGCCGAAGCCCGCCGTGCCGGCCCCGCCCGCGCCCGACCCCGCCTTCGAGGCGGCCCGGGCAGCCTTCGAGGCGCTGCCCGAGGCGGAGCGGCGGGGCCTGCAGGACGCCCTCGTCTGGACCGGCGATTACAACGGTGTGACCACCGGCGCCTTCGGCAAGCGCAGCTTCGAGGGCATCCAGACCTACCAGACCCGCACCGGCGCCGCCCCCACCGGCCTGCTCTCGCCGCCGGAGCGCGCGGCGCTCAAGCGCGAGGCGGAGGAGGCCCGCCGGGCGGCGCGCTTCAAGGTCCAGCCCGATGCGGCGAGCGGCGTCGTGATCGGCGTGCCGGAGGCGCTGCTGCCGAAGAAGAGCGCGATCCCCGGCGGCACCCGCTGGCAGAGCGCCGACGGGCGGGTGACCCTCGACACCAAGTCGTTTCCGCAAGGGGAGACCAGCCTCGACGCGCTGTTCGAGCGGGCCGCCGCCGCGATGCCCGGCCGCAAGGTGACCTACAAGCTGAGGAAGCCGGACTTCGTCGTCGTCACCGCCGAGACCGCGGGTGGGCGCTCCTATATCCGCTACGCCGAGGGTCCGGCGGGCATCCGCGGCTTCACCCTCGGCTACGACAGGGCGCTGGCCGACACGGTCGATCGTCTCGTCATCGCGGTGGCCAACACCTTCACACCGTTTCCCGAGGAGATGCCGGCCGCCGCCGCCGCACCGGCGACGGCCGCCGGTTCGGCCCCGCGCCCGCCCGCGTCCGGACCCGGAATGGCGGTCGCGCCCGCGCTGTCCCCTGCGCTGCCCGGCGCGCCGGCCGAGGCGCGCCCCGCCGCGACCGGCCTGCTCCTCGGCGGCGGGCGGGTGCTGACGGCGGTTTCGGCCCTCGAAGCCTGCCCCGCGCCCCGCATCGGCGGCGCGACGGCCCGGATCGAGCGGCGCGACGCGTCGGGCAGCCTCGCGCTGCTCGCCGCCGAGGGGCTCGCGGGCGGCACGCCGCCGCCGCTGCGCACCGATCCGGCGGCCGAGGGCGAGGCCCTGCTCGTGCTCGGTGCCCAGGCCAAGGGCCGTCCGAGCGTCGCTCCCGCCAGCGCCGCGGCCGAGGGCGTCTACGCTCCGCTCCAGCCCGGCGCGGGCGGCGCGCCGGTGCTCGACCGGTCGGGCCGGCTTGTCGGGCTCGTCGCCCGGTTTCCCGCCGCGCCCCGCCTGATCGCCGGGGTGATGCCGCCGACGCGCTACGCCGTCGTGCCGGGGAAGGCCGTGGCGGCCTTCCTGGGCGAGAGCGGCGTGTCCGCCGGGGCGGGCACGGGGTCCGCGAAAGGCACCGCGAACGGCACCGCGGCCACGCTGGGCGAGGCGGCGGCGCCCGTTCTCGGCGCGGTCGTCGCGATCACCTGCGCGCGGTGAGGCGCGACGGCGCCGGGCCTCAGATCCGGCCGGTCGCGAGCAGGACGATCAGAATGATGAGCAGGATGCCGCCGAGGCCGAAGCCGGGGCCGCGGAAGCGCCCGCCGCCGTAGAAGTTGCCGCCGCCGAACAGCAGCAGGATCAGCAGGATGAGCAGAATGGTGGTGAGCATCGTCGGGCCGTCTCCGGATTGCTCAAACACCGTCGCCTGAGCACTCACAGCAACGCTTCCGCCCGCGATTTCGTTGCCGGCTCGGTGTGATCCTGCGGTGTCCCGCGGCTCACGCCCTCCAGTCGGGCAGGGGTTCGGTGGACGGGCCGAGCCAGTCCGGAATCGGCAGGCCGCGCTCGCCGAGGAAGGCGGGGTTGAACAGCTTCGAGGCGTAGCGCGCGGCGCCGTCGCAGAGGATCGTCACGATGGTGTGGCCCGGCCCGAGTTCCCGGGCGAGCCGGATCGCGCCCGCGACGTTGATGCCGGACGATCCGCCGAGCGACAGGCCCTCCTCGCGCATCAGGCCGAAGATGATGCCGAGCGCTTCCGCGTCCGGGATCCGGAACGAGAGATCGGGCCGGAAGCCTTCGAGATTTCGCGTCACCCGACCCTGGCCGATGCCCTCCGTGATCGAGGAGCCCTCGGCCTTGAGCGTGCCGGTGGTGTAGTGGGCGTGGAGCGCCGACCCCTCGGGATCGGACAGGGCGATCGTCACCCCCGGTTTCGCCGCCCGCAGCGCCTCGGCCACGCCCGCGAGCGTGCCGCCGGTGCCGGCCGCGCAGACGAAGCCGTCGACCGCGCCGCCGGTCTGCGCGAAGATCTCGGGGCCGGTCGCCTCGACATGGGCGCGGCGGTTGGCGACGTTGTCGAACTGGTCGGCGAAGAAGGCGCCGGCCGGCTCCGTCTCGGCCAGCCGCTCGGCGAGGCGGCGGGCGGCGTGGACGTAGTTGTTGGGGTTGGCGAAGGGGACGGCGGGCACCTCGACGAGCCGGGCGCCGGCCAAGCGCAGCGTCTCCTTCTTCTCCGCCGACTGCGTCTCGGGGATCACGATGACGGTGCGGTAGCCGCGGACGGACGCCACCAGCGCGAGCCCGATTCCCGTATTGCCCGCCGTGCCCTCGACGATGGTGCCGCCGGGCCGGATCAGGCCGCGCGCCTCGGCGTCCTGCACGATCGAGAGCGCCGCCCGGTCCTTCACCGACAGGCCGGGATTCAGGAACTCCGCCTTGCCGAGGATCGTGCAGCCGGTCTCCTCGGACGCGCGGCGCAGCCGGATCAGGGGCGTGCCGCCGATGGCGGCGAGCACGTCGGGGGACACGGCGGAGGACCTGGACATGCGGGACGGCAACCTTCCTGAGCGCCCGCGACGGGCGGCAGATCAGGCAGGCTTAATCAACCGATTTTCAGGAATCCAGGTAGCCCGCTTCCCGCAGGGCATCGGCGACCGCCGTAAAGAAGGGATCGTCCGCCGCCTCATCCTCCGGCGACGGGCTTCCTCCCTCGGCGAGGGGCGCGCCGTCCTCGGGGGAAAAATCCGAAAAAGCCCGCGACGCCGGGCTTCCGACCGATGCGGCGGAGGCACCGAGCCCGAACAGGCCGGCGGCAGTGAGGAGGGACTCACTCAGAGAGATCATGGCCGGATCCTGTCTCGAAACGGGACGTCGCGAGCCTAGTCCGTTAACCAAATCTTGGCAATATTGCGGGGGAGAGACGGAAAACAGCCTATCGGTTTTCGGCGGCCCGGCGATTGTGGCCGCGTCGCAGCGGTGAAGGCCGCCGCGGTTCAGGGCGGGTTCACGCGGGAGGGCCAAGGAAGCGGGCACGGAGCGATCGTCGCGTGACCTCTGTGATCTTCCTGCATCGCTTTCGGCGAACCGGGCCGTGCCGGCGCCGCAATCGGACGGGATGAGCACTCCGTCAAGCTTCTCCCGCTAGACGCTCTCCCTACGGCGGTTCGTCCCGCCATCCCCCGATGCCTGTCCGATTTCCTCTCAGTCGCGAAGCCAATCCATGACGGTCATCGTCCTCATCGCCTGCAACCTGCTTCTGGCCGGCCTGTTCTCCCTGGTCGCCGTCGCCCTCGACTGAGCGCGCCGCGGCCCCCTCCAAACCCGCATCGCAAAGTCTCAACACCCGGCCGCCTCCGTCGCGGCCGGGCGTTTCGGCTGCGCGGCCATCGTCCTCGAAAGGTCAGGAGCGCGTCGTCCGGTCCTGCGGCGTGTCCAGGCGGCCGATCAGGGTTTCGAGGCGCTCGCCGACCGGCTCGGTGAGGCTGTCGGCGTAGTGGCTGCGCAGACTCTTGCCGAGGTGGCGGCGCACGCTCGGGCTCAGCGGCGGCGCGGCACTCGCGCCCCGTGCTGGTTTGGTCTCGGCGACTGGCTTCGTCACGGATCGTCTCCCGTCCGGTGCCGGAAGCGGCTGTGAGGGGACGATCTTGAGGCCCGAGGGTTAAGGCGAGTTTTATCGCGGCGGGCAACGAATGGTTCACCAAACAAGAGACCCTCCGTGCCTGTCGCACGGAGGGTCTCTCGTCTCGCGACGGGCGGTGCGTCAGCGCGTCGTCGGCAGGAGCAGGTCCGGCAGCCAGAGGGCGATGCCCGGCACGAGGCAGAGCAGGACGATCGCCACGCCCATCAGGATCACGAAGGGCAGGGTGCCCCAGATGATGTCCTTGAGCGGGATGTCGGGGGCGATGTTCTTGATGACGAAGATGTTGAGACCCACCGGCGGGTGGATCAGCCCCATCTCCATGGTGATCGTCATCACCACGCCGAACCAGACGAGGTCGAATCCGGCGGCCTTGAGCGGCGGCAGGATGATCGGCGCCGTCATCAGGATGATCGAGACCGGCGGCAGGAAGAAGCCGAGCGCGATCACCAGGGCCAGGATCGTGGCGAGCAGGACCCAGGGCGAGAGCTGCATCGCGACGATGGCCTGCGCCGCCGCCTGGCTGATGTGGAGGTAGCTCATCACGTAGGCGTAGAGGAGCGACATGCCGATGATCAGCATCAGCATGGTCGATTCCCTGAGGGTCGCGGTCAGGATCGGGTCGAGATCGCGGAACCGCCACACCCCGTAGATCACCGCGATCAGGGCGAGCGCCAGCAGGCCGCCGAGCCCGGCCGTCTCGGAGGGCGTGGCGTAGCCGCCGTAGAGCGCGACCATGACGCCGGTGAGCAGCACCACGAAGGGCAGCACCCGCGGCAGCGTCGAGAAGCGCTCGCGCATGCTGTAGGCGTCTTCCCGCAGGATCGGATGCTGCGCGCCGGTCTGCTCGTAGGCGTGCTTGGCCGCCGCGAATTCCGAGCGGAAGCGGAACACCGACCAGGCGGCGAACAGGGCGACCAGGAGGAAGCCCGGCCCGATCCCGGCGAGGAAGAGGCGCCCGAGCGACTGCTCGGCGGCGACCGCGTAGAGGATCATGGTGATCGAGGGCGGCAGCAGGATGCCGAGCGTGCCGCCCGCGGCGATGATCCCGGCGGCGAAGCCCGGCGAGTAGCCGCGCTTGCGCATCTCCGGGATGCCCGCGGAGCCGATCGCCGAGCAGGTGGCGGGCGAGGAGCCGGCCATTGCCGCGAACAGGGCGCAGGCGAACACGTTGGCGATGCCGAGGCCCCCGGGGATGCGGTGCATCCAGGCGTGCATCGCCGAGTAGAGATCCTGGCCGGCCCGGCTCCGCCCGATCGCCGCGCCCTTCAGGATGAAGAGCGGGATCGAGAGCAGGGTGATCGAGGCCATCTCCTCGTAGACGTTCTGCGCCACCGTATCGAGCGAGGCGGCGGGCATGAACGCGTACATGAAGGCCAAGGCGACGAAGCCCAGCGCGAAGGCGATGGGGATGCCGGAGAGCATCGCCCCCAGGGTCGCCCCGGCATAGAGGAAGCCGATCGCGGCGGTGCTCATGCCTTGCCTCCCGTCGTCGTGACCGGCCGAACCGGGGCCGTGGCTGTCGTGCGTCCGGTCGTCTGTCCCGTCGTCTGCCCCATGGGGTCCGGTCCCTCGGGCGTGACGTCCGGGCGGTCGTGCAGGTCGCGGTTGATGTCCGCCCCCAGGCCGATCTTCGGCTTGGCCCAGCCGGCGGCGCGGGGGCCGTAGAGGACCGCTTCGGCGATCTGCAGGACGAATTGCAGGGCGAGCAGGCTCATGCCCGCCGACATCAGCAGGTAGGGGATCCAGAGCGGCGGCCCCCAGGTCGATTGCGAGATCTGGCCGTCGACCCAGGCCTCGTGGAACAGGCTCCAGCTCTTCCAGGCGAAGAAGGTGACGAAGGCCAGTCCGACGACGTCGACGAGGACGAGGCGCACCCGGTTGACGCCCGGAGGCAGCAGGCCGGTGAGCGCCTCGATGGCGACGTGGCCGCGCTTGGCCTGGACGCCCGCCGCCGACAGGAAGGTCGCGCCGACGATGAGGAACACGGCGGTCTCGTCCTGCCACTCGGTCGGCTCGTGCAGGACGTAGCGGATCAGCACCGAGTAGCTGAGCACGAGGCAGGCGGCGACGAGCGCGACGCCGCCCAGCACCAGGATGAGGTGGTTGAGCCGGCGCGTGGTGCGGTCGATGACGCCGAGCAGGCCCGGAACCCGCGCCTCCTCGGCCTTGGGCGTCTCGGAGGCGGCCGAGGCCGCGTCGAAGGCGTGGCTCATGCGACCTTCTCCGCCAGCTTGAGCAGCTCGGCGCAGCTCGCGTTCTTGTTGGCGAAGTCCTTCCAGGCGGTGTCGCGGGCGATGTCGCGCCACTTGCCGAGCGTCGGCTCGTCGAGCTGCACGACCTTGGCGCCGGCCTTGCCGAACACCTCCTCGACGCGGGTGTCGTCGGCCTTGGCGCCCTCCTGGCCGAAGCTCTCGAGCTCGGCGCCGACCGCCATGATCAGGTCCTGCTGGTCCTTGGGCAGGCCCGAGAACACGATCTTCGACATCATGATCGGCTCCAGCATGAACCAGTAGGAGCGCTCGCGGCCCGAGGTCAGGGCCTTCGAGATCTCCTCCAGGCGGAACGAGATCAGGCTGGTGGAGGAGGTCAGCACCGCGTCGCAGGCGCCGGTCTGCATCGCGGCGTAGGACTCGTTCGAGGGCAGCGAGAGCGTGGCGGCGCCCGCCTGCTTCATCATCAGGTCCATCTCGCGCGAGCCGCCGCGGACCTTCATGCCCTTGGCGTCCTCGGGCGTCAGCAGCGGGCGCTCGCGGCTCGCCACGCCGCCGGCCTGCCAGACCCAGGAGACCAGCACGATGCCCTTGGCATCCAGGATCTCGGTGAGCTTGCGGCCGACGGGCGCGTCCTTCCAGGCGACGGCCTGGGCGTAGGAGGGGACCAGCGCCGGCATCAGGCCGATATTCATCTCCGGCACCTCGCCGCCGGCATAGGGCGAGGGGTAGAGCGACAGGTCGAGCGCCCCCTTGCGCATGGCGCTGAACTGGGCGTTGGTCTTCATCAGCGAGGAGCCGGGATAGACCTGCACCTCCATCGCGCCCTTCGAGCGCTCCTTGATGGCGGCCGCGAACTTCCGGCACATCCGATCGCGGAAATCGCCCTCGTCGATCGAGCCGCCGGGGAACTGGTGCGAGAGCTTCAGGATCGTGGCGGCCTGGGCCGAGCCGGTCCCGAGCCTGAGCAGCGCGGGCGCGGCCAGTCCGGCCGCGAGGAGGTGGCGGCGGTTCAGGGTCATGGCGTTTCCTTCCGAATACCGCTTTCGCGGAATCTCGTTCGCCCGCTTGAGGGGGCTTTTGTGCGCCGCACAATATACGTGGCTGCGCAGCATAGAATACAAGATCGCGCCATCTTGCATATTTTGTCAACGCCCTTGAATATGGATCGGCAGGAAATCGCCGATGACTCGACCGATGAACCAGACCCAGCGCCTCAGGCAGACGATCGAGGACGAGATCGTCGAGGGGCGTCTCGCCCTCGGGGCGCGCCTGGACGAGACGCAGCTTGCCGAGCGCTTCGGCGTCTCGCGCACGCCGATCCGCGAGGCGCTGCTGCAGCTGGCCGCCACCGGCCTCGTGGAGACCAAGCCGCGCCGCGGCATGGTGGTGAGCGCCCCGGAGCCGGGACACCTCCTCGAGATGTTCGAGACGATGGCGGAGCTGGAGGCGTCCTGCGGCCGGCTCGCCGCGCGCCGCCTCACGCCTGAACTCGAGGCGGAGCTGACGGGCGCGCTCGCGGCCTGCGCCCGGGTGGCCGCGGCGGGAGATCCGGAAGCCTATTACGGCGAGAACTACGTCTTCCACACCGTGGTCTACCGCGCCTGCCGCAACGACTTCCTGTGCGGGCAGGCGCTGGCGCTGCACCGCCGGCTCTCGCCCTACCGGCGGCTGCAGCTGCGCGCCCGCCACCGGGTGGCGCAGTCGCTCGCCGAGCACGAGGCGGTCGTGGCCGCGATCCTCGCCGGCGACGGCGCCGCGGCGGCCGATCAGCTCCGCCGCCACGTGCTGATCCAGGGCGACGGATTCTCGGAGCTGGTGGCCAACCTGCGGGCGCTCGACAACAGCGCGGCCTGAACGACGCCGTCGAAGCCGTCCCTGGGTCCCGATCCCGGTGCGGGGCACGCGGTCGGGAGGCGGCGTTTCTACCGCTGGTTCTCTGGCCGAGTTGAGAGCCGGACCGTAAACTCAAGCTTTACGGCCCGCCCCAGGGGTTCTCTCGTGTTCCGCCGCCCCGTTCCAGGTGTCCTGCCCGTCGCGCTCGCCCTGACGGCTCTGGCCGGTCCGCCGGCCCTCGCGCAATCCACCGGAAAGCCGGTCTACGAGGGCGCGGGCGGCGATCCGCGGATCTCGGTCTCCCAGCCCGAATCGACGAGTCAGGCCTCCGGCGGCTACGTGCGCTCGATCGAGCCTTCCCTCGGGCCGGTCGGCGATCCGTTCGGCCTGCGGCCCCTGCTGAAGGCGCGGGGCATCGAGTACAGCCTCACCTACATCGCCGAGACCCTCGGCAACCCCGTCGGCGGCATCCGCCAGGGCGCGATCGTCGAGGACCGGCTGAATCTGCGGCTCAACCTCGACCTGCAGCGGCTCGCCGGCTGGGACGGCGCCACGGTCCACGCCAACGCCTACTTCATCCACGGCACCGGCCTGTCGCGCTACTATGTCGGCAACCTGCTCGCGGCGAGCGTGATCGAGGCGCTGCCCGCCTCCCGCCTCTACGTGCTGTGGCTCGACCAGCAGCTCTTCGAGGGCCAGCTCGGCGTGCGGGTCGGCCAGCAGGCGGCCGACACCGAGTTCTTCGTCAGCCAGACCGCGACCGTGTTCGTGAATTCGACCTTCGGCTGGCCGGCGATCACCGGGCTCGACCTGCCGAGCGGCGGCCCGGCCTACCCGCTCGCGACGCCGGCGATCCGGGCCAAATACGTGCCGGGCAACGGCTTCTCGCTCCAGGCCGGGCTCTTCGACGGCGACCCGGCCGGCGCCAACCGCCCCGGCGACGATCCGGAGGCGCAGCGCCTCAACCGCACCGGCACCAATTTCCGCGCCCACGATCCCGCCCTCGTCGTGGCCGAGGCGACCTACGCCTACAACACGGACAAGGACGCGAAGGGCCTGCCCGGCGACATCACCCTGGGCGGCTGGCAGCATTTCGGGCGGTTCGAATCCCTGCGCTTCGACCAGACCGGCCTGCCGCTCGCCGACCCGAACGCCACCGGAATCGGCCGCCGCCTGCGCGGCAATGCCGGGATCTACGCGGTCTACGACCAGACGCTCTACCGGGAGACCGGCAAGGACGACGAGGGCCTCGGCTTCTTCCTGCGCGCGGCGTGGTCGCCGACCCGCTCCAGCCTCGTCTCCGCCTATCTCGATACCGGGCTCGCCTATAAGGGCCTGCTGGAGGGCCGCGACGACGACACGGTCGGCCTCAGCCTCGCCTATGCCCGCCTCTCCGACGATGCGCGCCGGTCCGACATCGACACCATCGTCTCGACCGGCACGCCGACGCCGCGGCGGCGGGCGGAGACGGTGATCGAGGCGACCTATCAGGCGGTGGTGGTGCCGGGCTTCACCGTGCAGCCGGACGTGCAACTGGTCCTGCATCCGGGCGGCGGCATCGCCAACCCCCGCGACCCGGAGGGCCGCCGGGTGCGCAACGCCGCGGTGCTCGGCCTTCGCGCGACGGTGCAGTATTGAGGAAGGCCGGCGGCCGGGCGTTTCGAAGGATTTCTTCGAACGCCCCGCGTCGTCAGCGCCGGATATAGGCGCCGACGTTCTCGGCGACGATCAATTCGTAGGGGATCCATTCGTAGGGCTGGACGTAATCGCCGCGGCCGAACTTTTCCGCGTTCGCCACCGCCTGGGCGCCCTGCGCGGCGGCGTTCTGCAGGACGGTGCAGGCCATGTCTCCGGCCTTGACGGCGGCGATGGCCTCCCGGCCGCCGTCGATGCCGCCCACGAGGACCTTGCCCGCGAGCCCCGCCGAGCGGAGGGCGGCCACGGCCCCGAGCGCCATCTCGTCGTTCGCGCTGACGACGGCGTCGAACGTCCGGCCCTCCTTCAGCCAGCCCGCGACGACACCCCTGGCCTCGTCGCGCAGCCCGTCGGCGCCGGCCTCCACCGCCACGGTCAATTCGGGATAGGCGGCGAGAACCTCCTGCATTCCCGTGCGGCGCTCGCGGGCGGCGGCGTCGGTTTCGGGGCCGCGCAGGATGGCCACCGTTCCCTTGCCGCCGAGCCTGTCGGCCAGGATGCGCGTCTCAAGGCGGCCCGCGACGAGATCGTTGGAGGAGACGATCGACACCTTGTCGCCGACGCGATCGAGGGCGGGCCGCCGGCTCAGGAAGACGAGCGGCATCCCGGCCTCGGCGGCGAGGGCCGCGATCTTCCGCGCCGTCGCCGGATCGCCGACGTTGACGATCACGGCATTCGCCTTCGCGGCGATGGCGGCCTCGACGTTGCGCAGATGCTGCGCCGGATCCGGGCCGATCTCCTTGACGGTCAGCACGTGGGTCGGATCCTTCTTCGCGGCCTCCAGCACGGCGGCCTTCACGGCCCCCTGGAACGGCTGCCCGGCGACGCTGTCGAGCGAGGCGAAGATCCGGGTCTCCGCGGCGGCAGGCGCGGCGGCGAGGGCGAGGACGAGTGCGGCGGTGGCGACGCGCATGGTGTGGGTTTCCGTCGGATGGGGTCGGGAGCCGTCAGGCGGCGCGGACGGTTTCGAGGAAGCGGGCGATCTCGGCAGCGAGATGCGCGGATTGGCGCGAGAGCTCGGAGGCCGAGGCCAGGACGTGGCGCGCCGCCGCGCCCGTCGTCTCCGCGGCGCCCGCCACGCCGACGATGTTCTTCGTCACCTCGCCCGTCCCGACGGCCGCCCGCCCGACGTTGGATACGATCTCCTGCGTCGCCGTGCCCTGCTCCTCGACGGCGGCGGCGATCGAGGACGCCACGGTGCTGATCGTGCGGATGCGATCGCCGATGCCGCCGATCGCCGCGGCCGCCTGACCCGTCGCGCCCTGCACCTGCCCGATCTGCCGCGCGATCTCCTCGGTCGCCTTGGCCGTCTGGTCGGCCAGCGCCTTGACCTCCGCGGCCACGACCGCGAAGCCGCGGCCCGCCTCGCCGGCGCGGGCGGCCTCGATCGTGGCGTTGAGCGCGAGCAGGTTCGTCTGCGCGGCGATGCCCGAGATCAGCGTGACCACTTCGCCGATCCTGGCGACGGTCGTGGTCAGTTCGTGCACCAGGGCGGCGGTCCCGTCCGCCTCGGTGACGGCGCGCTGCGCCAAATCTGCCGAGCCGGCGACCTGGCGCCCGATCTCCAGCACCGAGGCGCCGAGTTCCTCGGCCGCGGCGGCGACGGTGCCGACGTTCGAGGCGGCCTCCTCGGCGGCGGCGGCCACATTCGTGGACTGGCTCGCCGTCTGGGTCGCGGTGGCGGTCATGGCCTGCGCCGTCGCCTGCAGTTCGGTCGCCGAGGACGAGACCGTGTCGAGGACGCTGCCGACCGCGGCCTCGAAGGCATGGGCCATCCGGTGCATGGCGGCCCGGCGCTGCTCCTCGGCCGAGGCGCGGGCCAGGGCGGCTTCCGCCTCCAGGGCCTTGGTGTGGATCAGGTTGTCCTTGAACACCTGCACCGCGCCGGCCATCGCGCCGAGTTCGTCCTTCCGCTGCGTGCCGGGGACGGCGCTGTCGAGCTGTCCGTCGGCGAGGCGCGCCATCACGGTCGTCATGCGCCGGACCGGCTTGGAGATGTTCGCCATCAGGTAGCCCCCCACGACCAGGCAGAAGCCGGTGAGGGTGGCGAGCGCGATCAGGATCCAGAGCCTGGCCGAGGCCCGGATCTCGTCGGCGCGCCGCATCGCGGCGGCGACTTCGCCGCCGCGGAAGGTCTGCACCGCCGAGACGGCATAGGAGAACTTGGCCGCGTCCTTGCTCAGATCCTTCTGCAGGACGGCGGTGGCGAGGGACACGGATCCCGCCTTGTCGAGGACGGCGACCTCCTCCTGCACGGCCAGGAAGTGCTGCCAGGCCACGCGCAGCAGGCTGGCGAGTTCGGCCTCGCGCCCTTCCCCGGCAAGCGATGCGTACTGGCTCCAGGCCCGCGAGAACGACACACGTGCGCTCGACGCCTCGACCTCGTAGCGGCGGCGATCCGTGTCGGTGGAGAAGTGCTGGAGGGCGGTCACCCCGCGCAGCTTCTGGCTCAGCGAGGCAAGCTCGCCCAGGACGGTGTTCGCCTCGACATGCCGGGCCATGGTCTCGCTGATCTCGGCGACCTGCGCGATCTTGTTCACGGCGAAGATGCCGGTGAGGATCGACAGCATCATGAGAAGGGCGATCGAAAGGGCGATCTTGGCGCTGATCGACCTGAGATTCTTCAGCATCTGGATTCTCGGCACCGGCCTTTTGTCTGAGTAATCACCTTTGTTTATTGAAAATCCCTTAATCGAAATAGATCGGGATCCGGCCGAGATTATTCATTATGAAACGTCTGTTAGATCAAGTAAATTAGCGTATTTTTCCATATTATACGTCATGACGGAAGTATCCGATCGGTCCCGACGGGCCGGTGTCCGAGCGGGTTGGAGCGTCGTCGCGTCTCCGGTTCGCCGCGTTGGGAGGCGCGAACGCCGTATCGTGAAACCCGCCGTCGCTCGCTCCGGGCGGCCGGCGGCCTTTCGGGCGCGCCGCGTCCCCGCGCCTCGACCCGATCGGACGGCCCCGCGGTGACGGCCGGAGGGCGGCGCGCGCCGACCCGCGTCGCGGGCGTCAGCCGGAGGTTCGCGGAGTCGCCGAACCCGGCAGCTTGCCGGCGGGCGCCTTCCCGCCTCGCCCCGTCTCGAACGGCACCTTCGCGTCGAGGTCGACGGCCGGCCCCAGGATCTGCGGCTTCTGGTGATAGCCGAGCCGTTCCAGCCGCTCGGTCGCGAGTTCGACGAGGCGCCGGAACGTGATGTTCTTCTCCTTGCGCAGGATGGACGTGAGGCAAAAGGTGAAGGCGCCGTAGCTGGTCGCGCCGTGACGGTACTCGTAGGAAAACTGCTCCTCGCCGCAGGCTTCGATGATGACGGGGAGGAACGGCCCCGTCGGTGCTCCGCGCGCCTTCTTGGCGTGGTCGTAACTCTTCTGGTCGCTGACGCGGAGCAGGGCGGAGCGTCCCAGGCGGACCGTGGCGAGATTGGAACCGAAGAAGGCCTGCTTTTGCGACGCGCGGCGTGAGAACTCGTCGTTCAAGGGGGTGAAGTCGCGCTCGACCCACATCTCCTCGTCGCGGTTCCACCGGAGCTGGCGGTGGCGGATGTCGTCCGGGGGCGTGATCCCGCGGGCGCGGGCGGCGCCGTCGCGATGCATGCTGCCGGAATGGCAGCAGTCGAAGATCATCAGGAGCTGGGTCTCGTAGGGAAGCTGGGCGTAGAAGCCGTTGATCTGCTCGTCGGAGACGCTGCGCGCCGGCGTCCAGTCGAAATCGTACGGCACGAGCGTCTCGGTGAGGCGGTCCGGTTCCTCGTGCAGGCCGTATTCCGGCACGCGCGCGCCGTGTCCGGAATAGAAGAAGACCAGCTGGTCGCCGGGTTGCGCGCCGTCCACCAGCCATTCGAGGCGAGACAGGATGCCGTCGGCGGTGGCGCGGTCGTTGAGGCAGACGCGAATCTGATCCGGCTCGAACCCGCAATCCTGCAGCGTCGCGCTCATCGAGAAGACGTCGTTGACGCAGCCCGACAGCCGGTTGGCGGCGTCGGGATACTCATCGATCCCGATCAGGAGCGCCTTGCGCCGCGGCGATCCGGCCGCGGCGGGCAGCGACCGGTTCCACGGACCGGCGTTGCTCGGCGCGGCGAGGCCGATCGCCTTGAAGCGACCCGTGGCGACGTCGACGAGCGGTCTCCAGAAGGAGGTCTGGGTCACGACATGGGTGAGGTAGGCGGCCGCGTCATGGTCCCCGGCGCCGGGGAGATCGAACGGCGTCAGGAGCTGATTGAAATTGTCGACGCCTTGAACCCGCAGCGGCGCGGTGAAGACGTCGTCGTGCTCGTTGTAGAGATGGTGCCAATGCCTGACGGCAAGCGGTTGGACCCGGCCGTAGGTGAGGTTGCCGAGAACGAAGGGGTTGCCGATCTGCGATCCGAACGTGACGTAATGGGTGTTGAGGAGGGCCTTGGCCGTTTCGCTTTCCGCTGCCTCCGCGTGCGAGAAGGCATTGTACGTCACGAGAGAGCCCAGGCTGTGGGCCAGGACGACGTCCGGCTTGAACTCGCGCAGGGTCTCGAGCACGAGCGTCCGCGTTTCCTGCTGGAATTTCTCGTTTTCCACCCAGGCGACGACATAGCCGGCCGTCCAGCGGAGCCGGTCCGAGACGTTGGTGATCGGCCCGCGCGGTTGACGGAACAAGCCGCCGAGGCCGCTGCGTGCCAGCTTCCAGAAGGCGCCGAGCGTATCCGCGAAACTGATATCGGTGCGTTCGAAAATCGGATCGTAGGTGAGAAACTTGAAGTTGAGTTCTGTGTCCGTGTCCGGTCCCACGGCCTGCTTGATCGCACGGGACCAATCGGCATCCCAGCCGCTCTGACGCTGATCGCCGAGGCCATGGACGCAAAGGATCCGCAATGAATTCGGCATGACCTCGCTCCAATGTCTTCAGGATGACGATCTGAAATTTCTGATTTGCCGATTGCTGGATACAGTCAGGCTGATGCGGAGCTCGCTCCGGATCAACCCCTCCGACATGCGAATTGTGATGAGCGCGCCTGCCCGCCTGTGGCAGCGGGTTCGCCGAAAGGATGCGTGCCGAAACAACTAAGGGGTGTCGGCCCGATGCGGCCTATCGGACGCGGCGCGAAGGGCATGCGAACAATCCGGTTCCGGCCTCTCGCCGTCCGGACGTCGCCCTTCCGCCCTCGGCCGCCCGGACGGCCCGCGGGCCGTCCCTTCGCGGTCCGAACCCTCAGAACGAGGTGCGCACGCCCCCGAACACGCTGCGGCCGTTGCCCGGAAAGAACGCCACCGGCCCGCCCGCCACCGTCGCGGCGTTGGTGACCACCGCGATGTCGGAGATGAAGCGCGCGTCCGTGAGGTTGCGGGCATCCACGAACAGCGAGACGCCGTTGGCGAAATCGATGCCGGTCTGGAGGCCGAGGAGGGCGTAGCCGGGCACCTTGAGGGTGTTGGCGTGGTCGGCGAAGGCGCCCTGCGGCACCCAGTCGAGGGCCGGGGCGAGGTAGAAGCCGCTCGGATGGCGGTAGCCCAGCACCGTGCGCAGCACGTCGACCGGCACGCCGGCAATGCGGTTGTTGCCGAAGACCGGGTCGCCGACGAAGCGGAAATCGTTGTGCGTCCAGATCTGGGTCAGGCTGAGCCGGTCGCCGGGGCCGGTCAGATCCTCGGCGAGGTCGAGGGTCACGGCGGCTTCGACGCCCTGGTGGCGGGTGCGCGGGGCGTTGAAGGTCGCCGCCGGGATGTTCAGGCCGGGATTGGGCGTGAAGTTGATCAAGGCGTCGCGCACCTCCGCCCGGTAGAGCGTCACGTCCCAGGCGAGGCGGTCGATCCGGCCGCGCGAGCCCGCCTCGTAGGTCCAGGCGCGCTGGGCCGCGAGCGGGACGAAGGTGGTGCCGAGCGTGTTGGTCTGCGCGAGGTCGGAGAAATCGGGCACGTCGCGCGAGCGGGTGATGTCGGCGAACACCTGGATCTCCGGCAGCGGCTGCCACAGGAGCCCGAGCTTCGGGTTGATGCCCTCGTAGGTGACGGCGGCGAAGCGCGCGGCGGGGTTCGTCGGCAGGCCGCCCTTGTCGCTGTAGGTGCGGTTCGCCGAGAACAGCTTGGCGCCGGTCATCAGCGCCATGTCGGGCAGGAACCAGAACCGGTTCTCGGCATAGGCCTCGTAGTTCGAGGCGCTCTGGCGGGCGTTGAGGGTCTGGGCACCGCGCAGGCCGGCCACGTTCACGAATTGCCGGGCCTCGTTGATGCCGGCGAACGCCCGCAGGCCGAGGATCAGGTCGTTGCGATAGCCGCCGAGATCGAACGTGCCGGCCCAGCGCGGCGCCACGCCGTAGGTCCAGCCGTCCTGGTCGATCACCTGGAAGATCGGGTGATAGAGGTTCTTGTGGATCGCCCAGGAATCGATGTCGAGGCGCCCGACCTCCAGTTCGAACGAGGTGCGGTTGGCGATCCGCTCCGTCGTGACCTTTCGCGACTGGTTGCCGGTGATCGCGCTCGGGTTGGCGAGGCGCGGGTTGTTGAGGGCGTTGGACAGCGAGAGCGAGCCGGGCAGCTTCTGGTCGGTGTCGTAGTAGCCGAGGAAGAAGCGCGTCTCGACGCCCGGCGCGAGCCGGTAGCCGACATTGGCGTTGAGGTTGCGCGTGCGCTGGGTCGCGTGGTCGCGAAACCCGTCGGAATCGGTCGCCGTGCCCGAGATCAGGAGATCGGCCGGGCCTGAGATCCGCGAGATCTGGAAATGCTCGCGGATCGTGCCGAAGCTGCCGCCGTCGATCCGGACGGTGTTCGGCGCCAGCGCCGTGTAGGCGGTGGGCGTGACGAAGTTCACCGCGCCGCCGAGCGTCGTTGCGCCGAAGGTCAGCGCGTTGCCGCCCTTGTAGACCTCGACCGAGCGCAGGGAGAGCGGGTCGATCTGGTAGAAGTCGCCGCTGCCGTCGGCGAGGTTGAGCGGGATGCCGTCCTGCAGCAGCTCGATGCCGCGGACGTGGAAGCCGCGGGCGATGCCGGAGCCGCGGATCGAGAGGCGCATCTCCTGGCCGTAGCGCTCCTGCACGAACACGCCGGGCACGTCTTTGAGCACGTCGCGCACGGTGTTGGCGTAGCGGTTCTGGAAAGTCGCGGCATCGACGAAGGCGACCGAGCCGACGGTGGCGTTCACCGCCGCCCGCTGCGCGGCGACGCTCGGGACGGTGAGCGAGCCGGCCGTCTCGCCCGGCGCGGCGGGGCGGCCGGTCCCGGAGACGCTGATCTCGGACAGCGTGGCGGAGGAGGTGGCCGCGTCCTCCGTCGGGGCTTGAGCGAAGGCCGGGGCGGCGAGGAGGAGCCCGGCGGCGAGCAGGGGCGATGACAGGGCGGCACGCGGCACGGCCCGTTGACGGCAAGGCATGAGGAAGCGTCCGTGGTCTGAAGGATCGGGGAGGGCGATCGATCAGACGACGGGCGGGGCGCGCGGGCTCGGGCGCGTGCCGGGCGGCGCGCGGGGGAGGGCGACGATCTCGGGCCGCCACGCGACCGGGGCGATCCGGTCCGGCGGCCAGGCGACGAGGGCGTGGCCGGGCTCCGGCACGTCGAGGCTCGGCAGGACGTGGGCGGCCTGGCAGCAGGGCAGGTGCGCCGGGTGCGGCTTCGCCGGCGCGTCGGGGTCCGACGCATCGGGCGCGCAGAGGACGTGAACGAGGCCGCCGTCGGGGCCGGCGGTTCCGGCGAGCGCGGCCGCGCCGAGGACGACCTGCAGGGCGAGCGCGTAGAGCGCGGCCACGGCGATGACCGCGCGGCACACGGACCATCCCGGCAAGCGCCCTCGCATGGCCGCCAGCTATGGCCAAGCTCGCACGGGCGTCAATGGACTCACGGTCCCGGCCGCCCGGTTTTCGTCTCGGCCCCAGGGCGGGCGCCGTGCCGTCGGCGGCTCCGAGCCTTCAGGTGTTGCGGCCGTCGGCGGCCAGCTTGCGCAGTTGCTTCAGGGCGAGCGCGTGCCCGGCATCGAGGTCGAGGGGGCCGGCGAAGCCGCCGTCGCGGTCCATCATGTAGACCATCAGCGTGTGCTCCAGGGTGTAGTCGCCGCCGGGCAGCGGCACCCGCTTCACGAAGGCGCGGTAGTCGCGCGCCACCCGCTCGATCTCCTGCGGCGCGCCGGTCAAGCCGGTGATCCGGTCGGTGAACGAGGCCATGTACTCCCGCATCACCTCTTGCGTGTCCCGCTCGGGATCGAGGGTGATGTAGTAGGCCTGGATCGCGCCGCCCTGCGCGCCGAATTCGTCGAGCAGGGTGCCGAGGTCGGCCAGCGTCGTCGGGCAGACGTTCGGGCACTGGGTGAAGCCGAAGAAGACGAGGAAGGGCTTGCCCTTCAGCGCCCGCGAATCGACGGTGCCGCCCTTCGAGGAATCGAGCCGGAACGGGCCGCCGACCACCGACAGGGCGGAGGGCCTGTCCCCCCGCGGCAGGAAGGCGACCGTCGCCGCCACGATGCCGACGAGGGCGAGCGCGAAGGCGATCAGGATCAGCGTGCTCCCCCGCTTCGAGGCGGGGGCGGCGGCCCGGTCCGGTCGCGGCTCAGTGGCCATGGTCATGTCCCGAATGGTCTTGCCCCGAATGGTCTTGCCCCGAATGGCCGGGCTTGCCGCCCGCCCCCTCCGGGGCCTTGGCGGCGAGGCTCTCGACGGCGAACTCCACCGGGACGCTGCCGGCCCGCTCGAAGCGCAGCGTCCCCTTCACCCGCTCGCCCTTCTTCAGCGCGGCCTTCAGGTCGAGGAACATCAGGTGGTGGCCGCTCGGGGCGAGCGACACCGTCTGGCCGGGCGGGATCGCCAGGCCGTCGGCGAGGGGCGCCATCTTCATCACGCCGCCCTCCATCGACATCGTGTGCAGTTCCCCGCGCCCGGCCGCCTCGATCGTGCCGCCGGTGAGCCGGTCGGGCTCCGTGCCGGTATTGGTGACCGTGAGGTAGCCGCCCGCGACCTTGGCCCCGCCGGGCGTCGCCCGCGACCAGGGATGGCCGATCTTGAGCGGGCCCGCCTGGTAGTCGTGGGCCCGGGCCGGGCTCGTCGCAGCCAAACCGAGGGCGAGGAGGAGGGCGGCCGGGACAGCGTGAAGGCGCATGATCGTGTCTCCGTTCGGAGAGGAAAGGGAGCGCGCGGATCTCGGGCTTCGAGCCCCGCGCGGCGGGGTCGACGGCCGGTGCCGCCGCTCAGTGATGGTGCGGGGGGCCGCCGGCCTCGGATCCGGCGCCGGGTCCCTGCGCGCCGATCGGCGCCACGCTGAAGGTCACCGGCACCGTCCCGGCCCGCTCGAAGGTCAGCGTGCCCGAGACGGTCTCGCCCGCCCTCAGCCCGTCCTTCAGGTCGAGGAACATCAGGTGGTAGCCACCGGGCTTGAGCGCGACGCTTCCTCCCGGCGCGACGGCGAGGCCGCCCTCGACGGGCGCCATCTTCATCACCCCGCCCTCGGTCGTCATCGAGTGGATCTCCGCCCGGCCCGCCTGCGGGATCGCGGCGCCGGTGAGCCGGTCGGGCTCGGTGCCCGCGTTGCGCAGCGTCACGTAGCCGCCGGCGACCTTCGCGCCGCCCGGTGTCGCCCGCAGCCAGGGCGCTTCGATCGCGATCGCCCCGGCCCTCGCGGCGGGGGCGGCCGGGGCCTGCGCCGCCTGAACCGTGCCGCCCTGGTGACCTGCGCCGCCCTGGGCGGCGACGATCCGCACCGCCGGGGCCGGCGCCTTCAGCCCCCGCGCCGATTCGCCCTCGGCCGGAACCTCGCTCCAGCGGTAGCTGCCCTCGGTGCAGTCCTGCTCGACGGGGAAGTAGATCGTCGCGCCGGGCGCGAAGGCGTCCGAGATCCGGGCGAAGAAGGTGAACTCGTCGACCTGGTCGTCCGGCAGGCTGCCGCCGCTCCAGGTGATCCGGGTGACGCCCTCCGAGACCTGTCCGTGGAAGGAGGGGTAGGCGCGGGCATAGGCCGATTTGACCGTGCTGATCGTCCAGCCGGGCTTCGGCATCGGCTTGGCGCCGGTCACGCCCTCGGGGATGGTGACGCTGACGCGGGTGGTCGGGCGGCCGTCGCAGCCGTGCATGATCTGGACGACGCCGCGATAGGCGGCATTGGGCGCCGCCTCCTTGCGCTCCAGCACGGCGTGGGCCGAGGCGGGCGCGATGAGCGCGGGGCCGATCAGGACGAGCGGCAGGGCGGCGCGAAGAGGAGCGCGTGAACGGGAGCGGGGCATGGAATGGGTCCGGTTGTCTGACGTCGAGGGATCGCGGGGATCGGGCGAGTCAGACGGCCGGCGGGGCCCGGGCGTGGGCGAGGGTGAAGGGCGACGGCCGGGCCGCCCGGCCCTGGGCACCGGACCAGTCGGCGCGGGCGGCGTCCCGCTCGGGCCAGGCGATCTCGGCCGATGGGGGAGGCGGGAGCGTCGCGGGGGGCGCGTGATGCGCGGCCGTGCAGCAGCCGGCATGGTGCGAATCCGGGGCCGGCAGCCCGTCCTTCGCCGGGGCCGCCGTGGCGACGGCCGCGTCCGGCTGGCAGAGGAAGGCGGGCGCCCCCGTGACGGGAAGGGCCGCGATGCCGCCGAGCAGGGCCTGGAGCACCAGCGCGTAGAGGGCGGCCACGGCGGTCAGCCCGCGCAGGACGCGCGGCGCTCCTCCGGTCCGGTCGCGGCGTGGGCTCGGCATGCACGAGCCTTACGCCGCTTCGCGCGGCTCCGGTAGGGGCCGGGCCGGCGCCATTCCGCCGCCCCGCGCGATCCTCGGCAAGACGCTCGGCAAAAGTGTCCTCGGGCCACACGGCGTGTGCCGCCACACCCGGACGCCACAATATGGCCCGGAACGGCATGGCTTCTTAACCACGAGACCGCAACAAACGCGGCACGAGGACTTGGCCGAGACTTGGCTTTCGCGTCCGGGCGTACCCCGAAGTACCCCCCGGCGTTCGAGCCGAGACCCTTGGCCGGGTCCACCGACCGCACCCTCCATCCAGAGCCCGGATCGATGCTGCAGACCGCGCGCCACGCCCACCTCCGTCCCCTTGTCCGCTCCTCGGCCCGCCCCTTGGCCGCCGCTCTGCTGGGGGCGACGCTGCTCGCCGGCCCGGCGGTCGCGCGCGAGGCCGGCTTCGCCCAGGCCGAATGGGCGCAGGACTATTCCTCGCCGACCACCATGCAGGTGCACCGCTCCTCGACGCCGATCCTCTCGCCCGACACCATCGCGGCGACCGAGGCGATGGTCGAGAAGTACCGCTCCATCGTCGCCCGCGGCGGCTGGCAGGCCGTGTCCGGCGCGGCGGGTCTGCGGGTCGGCTCCCGCGGCCCGGCGGTGGCGGCGGTGCGCCAGCGCCTGATCGTCACCGGTGACCTCGACGCCACCGCCGGCGGCGCCGGCGTCTACGATTCCTACGTCGCGGCCGGCGTGAAGCGCTTCCAGGCCCGCCACGGCCTGTCGCAGACCGGCCAGATGAGCCCGGCGACGCAGGCCGCGATGAACGTGCCCGCCGACGTGCGCCTGCGCCAGCTCGAGACCAACGTGATTCGCCTGCGCTCCTACTCGGGCGATCTCGGCCGGCGCTTCGTGATCACCAACATCCCCGCCGCCCTGGTGCAGACGGTGGAGAACGGCCAGGTCGTGACGCTGCACGCCGCCGGCGTCGGCAAGATCGACCGCCAGTCGCCGATCATGAATGCCAAGGCGGTCGAGATCAATTTCAACCCGACCTGGACGGTCCCGGCCTCGATCGTGAGGAAGGACCTGATCCCGAAGATGCAGAAGGATCCGAACTACCTCACGGACAACAAGATCCGCATCCTCTCGGGCGGCCAGGAGATCTCGCCGCGCTCCGTGAACTGGAACTCGGACGAGGGCACCCGCTACACCTACCGCCAGGATTCGGGCGCCGACTTCAACTCGATGGGCGTCGTGCGCATCAACATCCCGAACCCGCACGGCGTGTTCATGCACGACACCAATTCCCGCGGCGTGTTCGGCGACGACTTCCGCTTCATCTCCTCCGGCTGCGTCCGCGTGCAGAACGTGCGCGAGTACATCACGTGGCTTTTGAAGGACACGCCCGGCTGGGACCGTGCCCATGTCGAGCAGGCGGTGGAGAGCGGCCAGCGCATCGACGCCCGCCTCACGCAGCCGGTGCCGGTCTACTGGACCTACATCACCGCCTGGGCGACCCCGGACGGAACGGTGCAGTTCCGCGACGACATCTACAAGCGCGACGGCGTGAACGTGCCCTCCACCATCGAGGCGCCGACGCCGGTCGCCAGCGCCGCCTCGACCCAGCCCGAGGTGTTCGAGCCGGGCGACGAGGAGAACTGAGCCGCTCTCAGGCGCGCTCAGGCGCTCGCCTCGCCGGCATGACCGGTCGAGGCGGATCGGAAGGACGGCGACCCCGGCCCGGATTCGACATCCGGGCCGGGGTCGTCTTTTTTGGGCCGGATCGATTCGCGCGGGACGCGGAACGATCCGCCGAGGATGTCTCGCGAGGTTTGTCGCCGGCGAGCCGAATGCGCGGATTAAAAGGCTCCGGACGGACGTCAACGGATCATGGTGCTCGATAGAACGCGCTCGAAACGCTCCGATATCGTCGACCTGCTGGTGCCGTTGCGGCGCTACGCCCGGTCGCTGACGCGGGATTCGCTCAAGGCGGACGACCTCGTCCACGATACCATGGTTCGCGCCCTCGAATCGCGCGCGAGCCTGAGGCCCGACACGAACCTGCGCACTTGGATGATGACGGTGCTGCACAACGTCTTCATCGACGAGCAGCGCCGCAAGCGGGTCGAGGCGCGCCATGCCGACGTGCTGGTGCAGCTCTCCGAGGAGG
Source organism: Methylorubrum podarium (assembly GCF_040270385.1). Lineage (NCBI taxonomy): Bacteria > Pseudomonadati > Pseudomonadota > Alphaproteobacteria > Hyphomicrobiales > Methylobacteriaceae > Methylorubrum > Methylorubrum podarium. The sequence goes on from NZ_JBELQE010000061.1 coordinate 53,693, forward strand.
TGGCCCCGCCGGCTCAGGAAGGGCAGGTGCGGCTGATGCAGATCCGCAAGGCGTTCGAGAGCCTGCCCGAGGAGCAGCGCGCCGCGCTTCACCTCGTGACGCTCGAAGGCATGGCCTATGCGGACGCGGCGGCCGTGCTGGGCATCCCGATCGGAACCCTGATGTCGCGGCTCGGTCGCGGCCGGGCCGCCCTGCGCGCCTTCGAGGAAGGCAGCCACAAGGGCAAGGCCGGCTCGTCCGACGAAGGCCCCGACCGGGGCCGCGCGCATCTTCGTGTCGTCGGGCGGAATTGATGACCCCGGCGAACCGTTATCACAGCAGCACCGGCCGGCGACGAGGCTGACCGGTGGGCAAGCAGGGCAGTCGGAGTGGGCCGATGGTCGATCCCGTCACGGAAACCGATCTCATCGCGTATGTCGATGGCGAACTCGATCCGATGCGTCGCGTCGAGGTCGAGGCGCATCTCGCGCGCAATCCCCAGGACGCGCTGCAGGTCATGGCCGACCTGCGCGATCGCGACGCCCTGCGCGAAGCCTTCCTGTCCGTGCCGAGCCTGCCGCCGGAGCGGCTGCGCGCGAGCGCCCGCCGGATCGATCGCGCCTTCGCCTGGCAGCGGGTCCGTTCCCGCCTGCGCCGGGCGGCGGCGGTCGTGGTGCTGGTCGGGGCGGGCTGGCTCGCCCATACCGAGAGCGGCGGCTTCGGCGTGCCCGGCTCCTTCGCCTCGCCGATCGATCCCTCCCTGGCCGAAGAGGCGGCACAGGCCCGCGAGGCGGTCCAGATCCGCGCCCGCGTGACCAGCCTGCCCCTCGCCTCGGCCTACGATCCCGCCGGCATCGAAGCCGCGACCGGCGTCGACCTGCCGCCGCTGCCGGCGGGCTGGGTCGTCCGGGACGTACAGGTCTTCCCGAGCCGGAGCGGCACCGGGATCGAGATCTCGATCCAGTCGGCCGAGATCGGTGAACTCGCCCTGTTCGCCAAGCACAGCAGCGCCGCGCCGCTGGCCGACGGCGTGGAGCCGGTGGCCCGTTCGAGCGACGGGACGACCGCCTATTGGCGCAACGGCAGCACCGCCTACGCGCTCAGCGGTCCGCGCAACGATCCCGCCCTGCACGCCGCGGCCGCCCGCCTCGCCGCGATCCGGGAATAAGGCGCGTCCGGCACGGGCGGACGCAGGATTCGGCGCCGCGCCTCTCGTCCTCGAGCCTGCTTGGCCGGGAGCCGTAGGCCTGGCGGCGTCTCGGAGCCGATGAAGAGGCGGCCGCAATCGACGCGCCGCCGCCTCAGGATCGCGCCGAGGCGCTGCGACGACAGAGCGATCGGGGCCGCGGGGAGAACGGACGTCGCGACGGGGGCGAGCGACGCCAGCCTGACGCGATCCGGCCGGATACGGCGCCGCCTCCCGGAAAAGACGATGATCACCGAGAGGTGAACGCGCCCGAACGGCCTCCGGCCGGCGCATGTTTCCCGGTCGGGGCGAAGGTGCTGCCGGCTTCCATGGTCGGCACCGAGGCACCCGTTCAAGCACCGCTTCGACAACGGCGAAGCGCGGCAGGATTCCGCAGTGCGGGAGCGATACCGTTTGCGGGCCTGTCGTGACGGGCCGTGGCTACAATTTCAAGCATAGGCCCTGAAATCCGACATAAAATGAATGTAAAAACATAATTCTCGATCGAATAAGCTATGTTATATTATTTTGTAGCGCATTGATACATCTTCAACAAAATATTGTTTCGTAATTGCAGTGCATCTTATCGGTATGCCAGTGCCGAATCGGTCGTCTCGTCCTATTGAGATGGGCCTACACATGGATCGCACCGCTGCTCTTGAATTCTGAGGCATAAACGGGGGCCGGCGCCTCCTGTCCTCGAAAGAAGGACGCGGACGGCCCGGAAATGGTCGATCCATCCGGCCCGGTCCATTTTCGCTCCACGGTTGTGGCGGGAGGATTGCCCCCGGCCGGCGCAATGGCTACTGCTTCGCTTGTTGCAGCGCGGTCGAGGGGCGAGATGTGACGTCTGGCAATCCGTGCGAAGGCCATTCAGAGACCGGGAAGAAGGCATTCCCGGCGCTCGGTGCTGTCCCGCGCTGAAGCGGCGTGCAGGGAGTGCTAAGACCCCTTCCCGTTCCGGGCCGGTTGGGTGCCGCATCGACCCATCGGCCACCCGATCGGAACCGGACATCGACCCGGATCCTACCTGGAAATCGTGGATCGATCCACGCGCGAGGTTGCTGACGGTGTTCAGGCGCAGCTTGCAATTGCTCTCGAAGCAGGTCGGACTCGGAAAGCTCCCGCGCGGGCCACGGCTGCGCGCGTCCGGCGGGCCGACGGGCGAGGGCAGCTTCGATCCCGTCTTCTATCGGCGATATTATCCGGACCTCGCCGTCCTGGGGGACGACGGCAAGGTCCTCAAGGATCACTACGTCCGGCACGGCCGGAAGGAGGGTCGCGCCCGGAATGCGGCCGCGCTGATCGCGGCCCTGGAGCGTGACAGCAGCCCGTTGCCGAAGGACTTCGTTCCCGAGCATTACCGGGCGCTCCACGACGATCTGGCCGGCATGTCCGAGCCGTGGGAGCTCAGCGAGCATTATCTGCGCTTCGGTCGGTCCGAGGGGCGGGCCTACCGGGCCGACCTGTCGGTCCTCGATCAGGAATACGAGCGCCTGCTCGTCGCGCCCGATGCCGCGTCGGGCGGGCGCCGCCCCGCCACGCGCCCCGCCGAGAGCTTCGTCGAGCTGCTGGTTGCCGCACGCGTTCTCCCGGGCGCGTGGCTCGACCGTTTCGTGCTCCACGAATTCGCATTGCTGAACGAGGGGTGGCTGACGCGCACGCCCACCTCGCGCATGGAGGGGCTTGTCGCCTTCCTGACGGAGGGGGTGGACCGCCTCGCGCCGATCTCGCTGAGCCTGCGCTTCGACCCCGCCTTCTATCGCTCGTCCAACCCGGATGTTCCTGCCGGCACTCGTGATGCCGACCTGTACCGCCACTGGCTCGGCGAGGGGATCCGGAAGGGGGAGCCCGGCACCGAGGCGGCGGCGCTGGTCCGGCTCGTCGGAGAGGAATCCTTTCCCGAGAGCTTCGACGAGGCGGTCTACCGCTCGCTGCTGCCCGAGGGCGTCGCCCCGCCGCCGCCCGGACGGCTGAACGCCCTCCGGCATTTCGTCACGACGGGTTTCCAGCTCTGGGAGCTCGAGGCCGTGCGGCAGGCCTGCTCGGCCCAGCTCCTCGAGCGGATCGGCGAGTACCATCTCATCAACGGCAACGCCATCGGGGCCAAGGAGGCCTTCGACCGGGCGTTGAAGGCCGGGCTCGTCTCCGGCCGCCTCCATCATCGCCGCGGCGACGCGCTGCTCATCCTCAACCGCACGAACGATGCCGCGCGCGCCTTCGCGCATGCGGCCGATGTGCCGGGCGCCATCGTGTGGAGCCACGTCCACGCGATCGACGGCCTGCTCGCGCAGCCGAGCGGCGTGGCGGAGGCGCTCGACCGGGTCCGGCGCTCGGCCGAGGAATGGCACGCCAACGCGCATTGGCGCGCCGCCGCGCATCGCGCCATGGCGGCGTCCTTCGCGCTCACGAGCGAGAAGGCCCGCGCGGACTACGCCGCCGGCCGGCGGCAGGAGGCGGACGATCGCCTCACCGCCTGCCTCGACCAGATCGGCAGCCTGATCGAGGCGGTCGATCCGCTGCCGGCGCCCCTCGCGGTTCCGGCCAACGGACACGTCGTCATCGTCGCCAACCGCGACCTTCCCCAGTGCGACCATTACCGCGTCGTGCAGAAGATCCAGCAGCTCCAGCATGGCGGCTGGACGGTCGAGGTCTTCAAACAGGATGAGGCAGGCGATTGCCGCCCGGCCCTCGACAGGGCCTCGGCGGTGATCTTCTACCGCGTGGCGGCCTTTCCCGGCGTCCTGCACGCGATCCTCTACGCCCGCGCACTCGGCCTGCCGACGATCTACGAGATCGACGACATCGTCTTCGATGCGGCCATGTTTCCGGATCCCCTGGAGAGCTTCGAGGGCCAGATCACGGCCAAGCAATATGTCGACCTGCAATACGGCGTGCCGCTGTTCCGCTACGCCATGCAGGCCTGCGACGTCGGCCTCGCCTCGACGCCGGCGCTGGCCGAGCGGATGCGCCCGCTGGTCCGCTCGGGCGTCTGCCACGTCCTGCGCAATGGTCTCGACGCGCGCAACCTTCCCTTCCTGAGGCGCGATCGCGCGCCCTTCTCGGAGAAGGCGCTGACGATCTTCTACGGATCGGGCACGCGCGCGCACAACAAGGACTTCAACGACCTCGCCGCGCCCGCGCTCCTCGCGGTGATGGAGCGCAATCCGCATGTCCGCCTGGTGATCGCCGGCTATCTGCGCCTCGGTGACGGCTTCCGGCGGTTCGCGCACCGGGTCCGCCAGCTCGGCTTCACCGACGACGTGACGGCCTACTGGGAGGCGCTCTCGGGGGCGGACATCAACCTCGCGGTTCTCGCGCCCGGCCCCTTCGCCGACGCCAAGAGCGAGATCAAGTGGCTGGAGGCCGCCATGTGCGGCATCCCCTCGGTCGTCAGCGCGACGCGCACCTACCGGGAGATCCTCGTCGATCGGCAGGACGCGCTGCTGGCCGAGACGGTTCAGGATTGGACGAAGGCTCTCACGACGCTGATCGCCGACCCCGCCCTGCGCCGGAAGGTCGGGGATCGGGCGCGGGACAAGGCGCTGGCCTCCTACGGCCTGGACGCCGCCGTCGAGGTTCTCAAGGGGATCTTCGCCGCCCCGCCGCAGCAAACCGGGCGCCCCGCCCCGCGCCGGCCGGCCGGCACGCCGCCGGATGCCCCCGGGCCCGCCGCCGAGGCGTGGGCCGATCGCACCGCCGGAGAGGCGCGGCCGGCGGCCTCGGCTGCGCGGACGCGTCGGGAGGGCAAGCCGCGCATCCTGGTGATCAACGTCTTCTTCCCGCCCCAGACCGTCGGAGGCGCCACGCGGGTCGTGCGCGACAACGTCGATCACATCCTCGATCACGCCGCCGACCGGTTCGAACTCGCGGTGGCGGCCTCGGACATGGAGGTCGAGCCCCCCTATCAGACCCGCATCGACGCCTATCGCGGCATCCCCGTCTTCCGCATCGCCACGCCGCGCGAACGGAACATGGATTGGCGCCCGTTCAACCCGAGCGTGCGCGCGGAATTCGAGGCCCTGCTCGATCGCTTCGATCCCGATCTCGTCCACGTCCACTGCGTGCAGCAACTGACCGCCAGCGTGGTCGAGGCGGTGCGGGCGAGGGGGATTCCCTACGTCGTCACCGTCCACGACGCGTGGTGGATCTCGGACTTCCAGTTCCTCATCGACGAGGACGGGCTGGTGCAGATGCCCTCGCCCGACATCCTCGCCGACGCGACGAGCCGCTCGGTCACCCCGACCGGCTCCATCGCGCGCCGCCGCGGGCTGGCGCGGGTGCTCGACGCGGCGGCGACCATCGCCGCGGTGTCGGACTCCTTCGCCGAGATCTATCGCAAGGCGGGCTTCCCCCGGACGATCGCGATCCCGAACGGCGTCCCGCGCCTGACGCCCGTCGCGCGGCGGGAGAGTCCGACGGGCCGGGTGCGGCTCGGCCATATCGGCGGCCGGACGGCGCACAAGGGCGCCACCCTGGTCGAGGCGATCCTGCGGGCCGGCCGGTTCGAGAACCTGAGCCTGACCCTCGTCGACCACGCCCGGGCGACGGATTACGTGAGTGAGGAGACCTGGGGCGCCACCTCCGTCCGGATCGTCGGCAAGGTGCCGCAGGAGCAGATCGGCGAGCTCTACGCCGAGATGGACGTGCTGCTCGCCCCTTCCCTCTGGCCCGAGAGTTTCGGGCTGGTGACGCGGGAGGCGCGCGCGGCGGGTCTGTGGGTCGTGGCGAGCCGGCTCGGCGCGATCGGCGAGGATCTCGACGAGGGCGTCAACGGCTTCCGGGTCGATGTCGGATCTCCGGATGGGCTGCGCGCGGTGTTCCAGCGCATCGATGCCGATCCCGAGCGGTTCCGCACGAGCCCGCCGCAGCCCTCGCAACCGCCCCGAACCGCGGCGGACCAGGGCGAGGATCTGATCGCCCTCTACGACCGGTTGCTCGCGCCGTAGGACCACGGGCCGCAACCGCCGGCGCGGCGGGATCGGCGCGGCTCCCGACCTCGCGCCGATCGCGGCCGAGTCATGACGCGCCGTCGGGGCGCTCCACGCCGGCCCGAACGGGCCGTCGCCGAGGCGGTCGGCGCGCCTGCTCGAATCGGCAAGCGGGCAGCCGTCGAGCCGGGGTGCGACACCAGCGCCTTGAGTGCCCGAACGCCTTGCCGGCTCGACCGCGGCCGTGAGGATCAAGGTCGGCGCACGGGTCGAGACGATGGCCGGCTCCGTCGCGGCAAGACCGACGGCCCAGGGCGGCATCCGCACCAGCGATCAGCGACATCGAACCGGGCGCGGCATCGAGCGACGGTGAAGGTGGTCGCCTTCAGGGTCTCGCGGGACGCTGGTGGGGTATGCCCTGCATGCAGTTTGGTATAATGACAATTCGACATATGACTTGCACTATATCGCCTGTTACCGGATCCGGCAGGCTTCGACGCCGAAGAGTTCGACATGCACAGCTTCACCCTTCCGGAGATCGCGCGGGCATGACGATGGATGCCAGCCGCTTGGCGGCCGCGGTCACGGATGCCTACGCCGCGCAAGCCAAGCCGCCGCTGACCCAGGAACTGACCGACAGGGTCCGCGAGGCCCTGACGCGCGCCGTCGGAGGCGAGGCGGGTGACGCATCGAACGCCGCCCTCCTGGATCGGCTGAACGCCGCGCTCGACGCGTTCGAGACCGAGCTCGACGCCGTCGTCGGTCCCCGGGTCGCCTCGCTGGACGAGGCGTCGGGCGAGGTCGCGATGCGGCCGCGTTCCGAGGCCGGGCAGCCGCTGCGCGCCTTCGGCGGCCAGTAACCGGCCCGCCCTCCGGCATTCTCCCGCCCCTTCGCCCCCATAAGCTGGAACACAGGTCGTGCCATGAGTGAGGCAACAGGGACTGTCCGGCGCTTCGCGCATCCGGGCCGTGGCCGCAACGTCAGCCGCCCCGTGCCGAAGGGCCGCCAGGTCGAGCCCCAGGCCAAGGTCGAGATCGAGGATCTGCTCGGCGCCCGTTCGCGCCAGCGCGATCTGCTGATCGAGCACCTGCACCTGATCCAGGACACCTACGGCCAGATCAGCGCCGACCATCTCGCGGCGCTCGCCGACGAGATGGGGCTCGCCTTCGCCGAGGTGTTCGAGACCGCGACCTTCTACGCGCATTTCGACGTGGTGAAGGAGGGCGAGGCCAACATCCCGCGCCTGACGGTCCGGGTCTGCGACAGCATCACCTGCGCGATGTTCGGCGCCGACGAGCTGCTCGAGACGCTGCAGCGCGAGCTCGCCTCGGATGCCGTCCGCGTCGTGCGCGCCCCCTGCGTCGGCCTGTGCGACCACGCCCCGGCGGTCGAGGTCGGCCACAACTTCCTGCACAAGGCCGACGCGGCGTCCGTCCGCGCGGCGGTCGAGGCCGAGGACACCCACGCCCACATCCCCGACTATGTCGATTACGACGCCTACCGGGCCGGCGGCGGCTACGCCCTGCTGGAGCGGCTGCGCAGCGGCGAGCTGCCGGTCGATGACGTGCTGAAGGTGCTCGACGACGGCGGCCTGCGCGGCCTCGGCGGCGCCGGCTTCCCCACCGGCCGCAAGTGGCGCTCCGTGCGCGGCGAGCCCGGCCCCCGCCTGATGGCGGTCAACGGCGACGAGGGCGAGCCCGGCACCTTCAAGGACCAGCTCTACCTCAACACCGATCCGCACCGTTTCCTCGAAGGGATGCTGATCGGCGCCCACGTCGTCGAGGCGGCGGACGTCTACATCTACCTGCGCGACGAGTACCCGATCTCCCGCGAGATCCTGGCCCGCGAGATCGCGAAGCTGCCCGAGGGCGGCACCCGCATCCACCTGCGCCGCGGCGCCGGCGCCTATATCTGCGGCGAGGAATCCTCGCTGATCGAATCGCTCGAGGGCAAGCGCGGCCTGCCCCGGCACAAGCCGCCCTTCCCGTTCCAGGTCGGCCTGTTCAACCGCCCGACGCTGATCAACAACGTCGAGACGCTGTTCTGGGTGCGCGACCTGGTCGAGCGCGGCGCCGAGTGGTGGAAGAGCCACGGCCGCAACGGCCGCGTCGGCCTGCGCTCTTACTCGGTCTCGGGCCGCGTCAGGGAGCCGGGCGTCAAGCTCGCGCCCGCCGGGCTGACCATCCAGGAGCTGATCGACGAGTATTGCGGCGGCATGTCCGAGGGGCACAGCTTCGCGGCCTACCTGCCGGGCGGCGCCTCGGGCGGCATCCTGCCGGCCTCGATGAACGACATCCCGCTCGATTTCGGCACGCTGGAGAAATACGGCTGCTTCATCGGCTCCGCGGCGGTCGTGATCCTGTCCGACCGGGACGATGTGCGCGGTGCCGCGTTGAACCTGATGAAGTTCTTCGAGGACGAGTCCTGCGGGCAGTGCACGCCCTGCCGCTCGGGCACGCAGAAGGCCCGCATGCTGATGGAGAACGGCGTGTGGGACACGGATCTGCTGGGCGAGTTGGCGCAGTGCATGCGCGACGCCTCGATCTGCGGCCTGGGTCAGGCGGCGTCGAACCCCGTCAGCACCGTCATCAAGTACTTCCCCGACCTCTTCCCGGAGCCGCGGGCCGTGGCGGCCGAGTAAGGCCGCACCCGACGCTGACTCCCCTAAGAATGCCAGAGCCTGGAGCGGACGCATGAGCAACGGCCCCGAACCGCACGGCAACAAGATCGAGCGGCCCGAGATCCGCGCCGACGAGCGCCAGGATGCCGGCGGCCCGGCGAACGGCGCGCAATCGACGTCCGGCGGCGCCTACTCGCAGGGCGCCAAGTCCGGCGGCCAGGCCGCGCCGGAGCCCTCGGGCACCTACGGCCTGAAGGATCGCCCGACCGCGCCCGCGACCATCGCCTTCGAGTTCGACGGCCAGCAGGTCGAGGCGCAGCCCGGAGAGACGATCTGGGCGGTCGCCAAGCGCCTGGGCACGCATATCCCGCATCTCTGCCACAAGCCGGAGCCCGGCTACCGCCCCGACGGCAATTGCCGCGCCTGCATGGTCGAGATCGAGGGCGAGCGCGTGCTCGCCGCCTCGTGCAAGCGCACCCCCGCGGTCGGCATGAAGGTGAAGTCGGCCACCGAGCGCGCCACCAAGGCCCGCGCCATGGTGCTCGAACTGCTCGTGGCCGACCAGCCCGAGCGCGCGACCTCGCACGACCCGTCGTCGCATTTCTGGGTGCAGGCCGACTATCTCGACGTCAACGAGAGCCGCTTCCCGGCGGCCGAGCGCTGGACGAGCGACGTCAGCCACCCGGCCATGAGCGTCAACCTTGACGCCTGCATCCAGTGCAATCTCTGCGTCCGCGCCTGCCGCGAGGTGCAGGTCAACGACGTCATCGGCATGGCCTACCGCGCCGCGGGCGCCAAGGTCGTGTTCGACTTCGACGATCCCATGGGCGCCTCGACCTGCGTCGCCTGCGGCGAGTGCGTCCAGGCCTGCCCGACCGGCGCGCTGATGCCGTCGGCCTATCTCGACGCCAACCAGACCCGGACGGTCTATCCCGACCGCGAGGTCAAGTCGCTCTGTCCCTATTGCGGCGTCGGCTGCCAGGTCTCCTACAAGGTCAAGGACGAGAAGATCGTCTACGCCGAGGGCGTGAACGGCCCGGCCAACCAGAACCGGCTCTGCGTAAAAGGCCGCTTCGGCTTCGACTACGTCCACCACCCCCACCGCCTGACGGTGCCGCTGATCCGCCTGGAGAACGTCGCCAAGGACGCCAACGATCAGGTCGACCCGGCCAATCCCTGGACCCATTTCCGCGAGGCGACCTGGGAAGAGGCGCTCGACCGCGCGGCGGGCGGCCTCAAGCGGATCCGCGACACCGACGGGCGCAAGGCGCTCGCCGGCTTCGGCTCGGCCAAGGGCTCGAACGAGGAGGCCTACCTCTTCCAGAAGCTCGTCCGCCTCGGCTTCGGCACCAACAACGTCGATCACTGCACGCGGCTGTGCCACGCCTCGTCGGTGGCGGCCCTCATGGAGGGGCTGAACTCGGGCGCCGTCACCGCCCCGTTCGCGGCGGCGCTCGACGCCGAGGTGATCGTCGTCATCGGCGCCAACCCGACCGTCAACCACCCGGTCGCCGCGACCTTCCTCAAGAACGCGGTGAAGCAGCGCGGCGCCAAGCTGATCATCATGGACCCGCGGCGCCAGACGCTCTCGCGCCACGCCTACAAGCACCTCGCCTTCCGCCCCGGCTCCGACGTGGCGATGCTCAACGCGATGCTCAACGTGATCATCACGGAGGGGCTCTACGACGAGCAGTACATCGCCGGCTACACCGAGAACTTCGAGGCTTTGCGCGAGAAGATCGTCGACTTCACGCCGGAGAAGATGGCCCCGGTCTGCGGCATCGACGCCGAGACCCTGCGCGAGGTGGCGCGGCTCTACGCCCGGGCCAAGTCCTCGCTCATCTTCTGGGGCATGGGCGTCAGCCAGCACGTCCACGGCACCGACAACTCGCGCTGCCTGATCGCGCTCGCCCTCGTCACCGGCCAGATCGGCCGGCCGGGCACCGGCCTGCACCCGCTCCGCGGCCAGAACAACGTCCAGGGCGCCTCCGACGCCGGCCTGATCCCGATGGTCTATCCGGACTATCAGTCGGTCGAGAAGGATGCGGTGCGCGAGCTGTTCGAGGAGTTCTGGGGCCAGCGGCTCGACCCGCAGAAGGGCCTGACGGTGGTCGAGATCATGCGCGCGATCCACGCGGGCGAGATCAAGGGCATGTTCGTCGAGGGCGAGAACCCGGCGATGTCCGATCCCGACCTCAACCACGCCCGCCACGCGCTGGCGATGCTCGACCACCTCGTGGTGCAGGACCTGTTCCTGACCGAGACCGCCTTCCACGCCGACGTGGTGCTGCCGGCTTCCGCCTTCGCCGAGAAGGCCGGCACCTTCACCAACACCGACCGGCGCGTCCAGATCGCCCAGCCCGTGGTCGCGCCGCCCGGCGACGCGCGCCAGGACTGGTGGATCATCCAGGAACTGGCCAAGCGCCTCGACCTCGACTGGACCTATCGCGGCCCGGCCGACATCTTCGCCGAGATGGCGCAGGTGATGCCGTCCCTGAACAACATCACCTGGGAGCGCCTGGAGCGCGAGGGGGCGGTGACCTACCCGGTCGATGCCCCGGACCAGCCCGGCAACGAGATCATCTTCTACGCCGGCTTCCCGACCGAGAGCGGCCGCGCCAAGATCGTCCCCGCGGCGATCGTCCCGCCGGACGAGGTGCCGGACGCGGAGTTCCCGATGGTGCTCTCCACCGGCCGCGTGCTCGAACACTGGCACACCGGCTCGATGACCCGGCGCGCCGGCGTCCTCGACGCCCTGGAGCCGGAGGCGGTCGCCTTCATGGCGCCCAAGGAGCTCTACCGCCTCGGCCTGCGGCCGGGCGGGGCGATGCGGCTGGAGACGCGGCGCGGCGCCGTCGAGCTGAAGGTGCGCTCCGACCGCGACGTGCCGGCGGGCATGATCTTCATGCCCTTCTGCTACGCCGAGGCCGCCGCCAACCTCCTGACCAACCCGGCCCTCGACCCGCTCGGGAAGATCCCCGAGTTCAAGTTCTGCGCCGCGCGCGTCGCGCCGGTCGAGGCCGCTCCGATGGCGGCCGAGTAGGAACGGTTCCCGGCGGCGCGTCCGGACGCGCCGCCGGCTACAGCATGGCCTCGATGCGGATCGGAAGCGCGCGGATGCGGCGGCCGGTGGCGTGATGGACGGCGTTGGCGATCGCCGCATTGACGCCGATGACCCCGAGTTCGCCGAGCCCCTTCACCCCGAGCGGGTTCACGGCCTCGTCGGGATCGGGCACCAGCAGCGCCTCGACCGCGTCGACATCCATGGCGGTGGGGACGAGATACTCGGCGAGATCGGGGTTGCGGTAGGCGGCGCCGTCGAGGACGGTCTCCTCCAGAAGCGCCGATCCCAGCCCCCAGATCATCCCGCCGAGGAGCTGGCTGCGCGCCGTCAGCGGGTTGAGGATGCGGCCGGCGGCGAACGCCCCGGTCAGCCGCGCCACCCGGATCTCGCCGGTCTCGGCGTGGACATGCACCTCCGCGAACTGCGCCCCGAACGCCCATTTGAGCGCATCGCCCCCCGTGCTCAGGCCGATATGGCCGGCGCGCAGGACTTCCAGCGCGTCGGGGGCACTGCCCGGCGGCACGAACGCGGCGAGCGTCTCCACCCCGGCCCCGTCGATCCCGGCGACCGCCTCCGCGAGCGGAAGCCCGGACCCGTCGGCCGCGACGAGCCGGCCGCCGGTAAGGCGCAGGCCGGCGGGGTCGCGGCCGGCGAGCGGGCGGCCCGGCGCCGTGGCCTCCCGGGCCAGCCGCGCGCGCAGCTGCTCGCAGCCGAGCGCCAGCGCGCTCATCAGGCTCGTCGTGGTGCTCGATCCGCCCGAGAGGCCGGCCGCCGGCAGGGCGGTGTCGCCGAGTTCGACCCGCACCCGCTCCACCGGCACGCCGAGCCCTTCGGCCGCGCCCATCGCCAGGAGCGTGGTGATGCCGTTGCCGATCTCGTGGTGGGCGCACGCCACCTCCGCCCCGCCGTCGGCCGAGAGCCGCAGCCGCAGGGTCGCCGCGGCGATCTTGACCGGCCGCACCGAGGCGGCGCAGCCGAGGCCGACGCGCCACGCGCCCTCCCGCATCGATCCGGGCCGCGGCGCGCGCCGCGCCCAGCCGAAGGCGGCCGCCCCGGCATCGAAGCAGGCCATCAGCGGCCGGCTCGAGAACGGCTTGCCCGAGACCGGATCGCGGGCGGTGTCGTTGCGGCGGCGCAGGTCGATCGGGTCGAGGCCGAGCTGCGCCGCCATCTCGTCGACGGCGCTCTCCAGGGCGAACAGGTAGGGCACCTCCGGCGGCGCCCGCATCGGGCCGGGCGTGTTGCGATCGACCCGCACCGCCCGCTCCTCCGTGCGGATCGCCGGGCAGGCGTAGAGGCTCGCGGTCACGTCCGCGCCCTCCATGGCGAAGGGGTCGAAGCGCGAGGTGACGACCTCCGCCGCGTGGACGAGGCCCGTGAACCGTCCGTCGCGATCGGCGCAGAGGCGGATGTCGTGGCGCGTCTCCGGGCGGTAGTTGGCGATGGTGAAGCATTGCCGCCGCGTCGGCACCAGCGAGACCGGCCGCCCGAGGCGCCGGGCGGCGAGGGCGACCGGGGCGGTGTACTGCGACAGGGCGAATTTCGAGCCGAAATGCCCGCCGATCGGGCCGGAGACGACCCGCACCTTGTCCGGATCGAGGCCGAGCTGCGCCGCGAGCCCGTGCCGGACGGCGCCGATAAAGCGGCTCGGCTCGTACACCGTGAGCCGATCGCCGTCCCAGGCGCAGCAGGTGGTGAACAGCTCGATCGGGTTGTGGTGCTGGATCGGGGTCGCGTAGCGCGCCTCCACCCGAGCCGCGGCCGCGGCCCAGGCGGCGTCGGGATCGCCCGTGGCGATGTCCTCGTGGTGGGCCTTGAGGTCGGCGAGCCGCACGGTCTCGGCACCCGGATCGTCGAAGGTCGCGGCGGCCGGCTCCAGCGCGTAGCGCACGCGGACCAGGGCGGCGGCTCGGGCTGCGGCCTCCGGCGTCCGCCCGACGACGAGGGCGACGATCTGGCCGGCATAGGCCACCCGGTCCGAGCCGAGCGGGCGATGCGAGGAGTTGGCGTAGCCGCCGGCCATCAGGTGCGGGACGGGAGCGATCGCGCCCGCGAAATCGCGATGCGTGAAGATCCCGAGCACGTCCGGCGCGGCCTCGGCCGCGGCGAGATCGAAGGCGCGGATGCGCCCGCGCGCGATCGTGCTGGTGACGAGGGCCGCGTGCGCGAGGCCGTCCGCGCGCCTGTCGGACGCGTAGATCGCCGTCCCGGTGACCTTGGCGCGCCCCTCGATCCGGGCCTGCGGGCGCCCCAGAACGCCGTCCGAGCCTTCGTTCGTGCCTCCGTTCGTGAGGCCCTTCATGGCTGTGTCGGCCTGATCCACGGCGATCGTCTCCCGCACCGGAGCTTTCCCGGCGGGATCGAACCCGGCCGGGCAGCGCGCTTCCTGATCGCGTGGCAACGACGGCGGGCCCTGCCGGTCTCCGCCCCGGCGTCGAAACGACGCTCACCGCCCCCGCGCCGCACCCGAGGGCAACCGCATCGATGTCGAAGGGAGCGCTTGGCGACCCCGGTAGGGCTCGAACCTACGACCTGCCGCTTAGAAGGCGGCTGCTCTATCCAGCTGAGCTACGGAGTCTGGTGCCAGGAGGGCCAAAAGGCACGGGACCGGGCCGGGGTCAAGCCTCGCCGCCGACTCGCGCTTTCCCCCTCCAGAGACGGCTCGGAAGGTCGTCTCCGCGGCCTGCCCGAGGGCACGACGCCCGGCGCCCCGTCCGGCGGCCGACCGCAGCGGCGCGTCACCGTTCGGAAGCGGATCAGGCCCTGCGCGCCACCGCCCGACCGCCGGCCGTGACGCGGTGGAGCAGCATGCCGACGAGCATCGCGGCAACGAACAGGAGGACCGGGGGCAACCCGAGCACGAGGCCGGCGACGGCGGGGCCGGGGCAGAACCCCGCGAGCCCCCAGCCGACGCCGAACAGCGCGGCGCCGCCGAGGAGGCGGGCATCGGGCCTCGCATGGGTCGGCACCTCGAAGCGGGGAGCGAGCCAGGGCCGCGTCATCCGCGCCTTGAGTCGGTAGCCGAGCGCCGACACCCCGACCGCGCCGCCGAGGACGAAGGCGAGGCTCGGGTCCCAGGTCCCCGCGACGTCGAGAAAGCCGAGCACCCTCTCGGGATCCATCAGGCCCGACAGAGCGAGGCCGAAGCCGAACAGCAGGCCGCTGATCAGGGCGGTCGCCGGGTGGGAGAGGGTCATCGCGCGACTCCGTGCCGGACTAGGAAGACGGTGACGATGGCGGTCGCCATGAAGGTGGCCACCGCCGCGGCGGAGCGGGGCGAGAGCCGCGCCAGGCCGCAGACGCCGTGGCCGCTCGTGCAGCCGGAGCCGAGCCGCGTGCCGTATCCGACGAGAAGGCCTGCGACCGCGATCGCCGGCAAGGCCGCCTCGATGCGCACCTCCGGCCAGTGTCCCGCGGCCAGCCGGAACAGCACCGGGCCGAGCAGCAGGCCGACGAGAAAGGCCGCCCGCCAGACGCTGTCGCGCCCGGCCGGACCGAGCAATCCGCCGACGATGCCGCTGATGCCGGCGATCCGGCCGTTGGCGAGGAGCAGAAGGGCCGCGGAGGCGCCGATCAGCGCGCCGCCGCCGAGGGGAACGAGATAAGCGTCCATTCCGGATCTCCGAGTCGCGATGCGCAGGCTTGCGACAATACCCCATCCGCAGACGGCCCCTGTAGGCCGCGAGCAGGCCCCGTGGCGGGCGCGATCGCGCCTTCCGCGTTTTTCCGATTGACGTCGGCGCCCGGGCTCCATATACCCACTTTCACCGACGGGGCGCCGCGGTCCAC